>NZ_CADBFF010000029.1:0-25711 GCF_902793885.1 uncultured Succiniclasticum sp. | reverse complement strand
TACTGGCGACCGTAGCGTTGCGTACACAACAATTGCGCTGACCGGAGATGAGGCAAACAACTACAGCCTGACCAATACGACGGCAAGCAGTACAGGCACAATTAACAAACGGGAAACAGGCGTATCGTTCGGCGCGATCAGCAAGACGTATGACGGACTTACAGCTTCCGATACGATTGGCGCCCGTACATTTACGAATGTGATTGCAGCGGATGCAGACAAAGTGGACGTAACTGCGACAGCGACCTATGATGAAAAGAATGCAGGAAACAGAACCGTAGATTATTCTGCAATCGCACTGACCGGTGATGAGGCAAACAACTACAGCCTGACTCATACGACGGCAAGCAGTACAGGTACAATTGATAAGAAATCGGTTACCGCAACCTTTGCTGACATTAGTAAGATTTACGACGGAACGACGAACACAGCCCCGGGCGCCGGAACACTGACGGGCGTTATTGCTGCTGACGAAGGGAAAGTTAATGTAAGTGCAACTGACGCTTCCTATGATGAAAAGAATGCGGGGAACCGGACCGTCAACTATACGGGCGTAACGTTGAGCGGGGCGGAGGCTGGCAACTACAGCATTGCAACAACGGCGACAGGTAACGGTACAATCGGCCGCAAGGCGTTGGAACTGGTGGCGGATCCTGCCAGCACGGAGTATGGCGATTATAATCCTGCTTCCTTTACCGGAAGGGTGGACGGTTTCGTGGCAGGGGAATCCGTCAGCAACGGCGACTCGTTGCAGTTTGCTCTGTCCGATCCTTCTGCTTCCGCCGTGGGGAGCTACGGCATAACCGGAACGATTAACGGCAGCTCCAGCGGAGATTACGGCTTGAATTACACATACACCAATGCGGCGTCCAATGCGAATGCTTTTACGATTTATGCCAGACCGGCTTCGGTGCAGGACATGGTTCTGTCGGATATCATTCCGGGCATCAAAGGGATGACCGGGGCGAATATCAGTGTAACGGCGTTGGACAATTCTCTGGAACAGGCTACGGATAAAAAGGCCGAGGTGGGCATTGAGTTTGCCGTTGCCCAGACGATACTTTCGGTGGATGCCGAGAAAACAATGTCGCTGGAGAATCAGGGAATGAAGCAGCCGCCGGCCATGACGCCCCAGGAAGTGGCGGAACAGGTGCATGCACAGCAGGGGAACGGCAACGGTGTTGCAGCACAGGCCGGTGGTAACGCGGGCGCAGCGTCTGGCGGCGCAAATGAAAATGGCGCAGCGTCAAACACGGGTGTCGCCGGCGCAGTGAACGCAGCCATGGACGTGGTACAGCAAACGGATAACGCCGTCGGAACTGAGGAAAGCAAGCGGAAGAAGGGGGTGGCGTAACATGAAGAAGCAAAGCTCTCACAGCTTTTTTTCCAAACACTTTCTTCGCGTCGGCAGCCTCGCGCTGTTCTGTGCCCTTTCCTTTCCGTTAGTTGCTTTGGCGGAAACAGCTGTGCCCAAACCCGGTGAAAGCCTGGAGGGTACCCAGCCTCCTAAACAGAATGTTTCCCTGGAAAATGTGGACAAAGGTGCCGGGCAGCAGGGGGCAGACTCTGTCCGTTTCACCCTGACGGAAATCCGGGTGGAGCATGAGGGGATCAAGGTTAAGGATGAAAAGATTGATGCGATCACCCGGAAGATTATTGGTAAGGAAATCGGCGCGGCGGAACTGAATGCCACCATAGCAAACGTGACCCGTTACATCCGCAGCCACGGGTATCCGGCGGCAGCGGCGTACATTCCGGAGCAGACGGCGGTGAACGGCAAGCTGCTGGTGAAGGTAGAGCCGGGACGGTTAGGCGCGATCCACCTGACCAACGAGAGCGGGTTGATGGACAAAACGGCAAATGGTATGCTGGCCGGTTTGAAGCCGGGGGACATCATCCGGACCCGTAAACTGGAAAACGCGCTGTACAACCTCCGGGATTTAAGCGGCGTGGAAGTGCAGGGCGTGTTAAGTCCGGGCGCGGAGCAGGGGACCAGCGATCTGACCGTTCACGTGACGAACAAAAAGAAAACGTCTGTCATCCTGTACAGCGAAAACTACGGAAGCAAGGATGCGGGCCGTTACCGTTACGGGCTGCAGGGCGAGGTGCGAAACCTGTCCGGCATGGGCGACAGGCTGAACCTGGGGGCGTTGTTCTCCAACAATCATCAGCATAACTATAATATTTCCTATGAGACGACGGTAGGGCACAGCGCGACCAAACTGGGCATCGGTTTCAGCCGGGCGGATTATGAGCTGGGTAATGATTTTGCCGACTTAGGGGCGGAAGGCATTGCGAACACTTACAGCATTTACGGCCGTACGCCGTTGTGGAATACGTCAGACAGTTCGCTGGACCTGACGTATGGGTATGATTACCGTGACATCAAAGATGACCTGAAGCAGTTTAAGATTTCGTGGAAAAAGCACAGCCACGTATTCCACCTGGGGCTGGACGGGACGCAGCGGGGACCGCAGACCAGCTTGCAGTACAATGCCACGCTGTACACCGGTAAGCTGGTGCCCGATTCGGAAATGGCGGACGCGTTAGGCACGCTGGGAAAGACGAAGGGCCATTTTACAAAAGGCACACTGGATGTGACGGCGGTGCAGGGACTTGGTAAAAACTTTGACATGCTGCTGAAGCTTTCCGGGCAGAAGGCTGCCAGCAATCTGGACAGCTCGGAGCATATCTATCTGGGCGGCGCCCGGGGCGTGCGGGCCTATCCCCAGGGCGAGGCCTCCGGTGACGAGGGCTTGCTGGGCACGCTGGAGCTGCGTTACCATACGCCGGTGAAGGGCCTGGTGCTGAGCACCTACTTTGATGCGGGCCATGTGCGGATCGAGAAGGAAGATCATGGAAGCATGACGCTGAAAGGCTGGGGCATCGGGTTGTCTTACACGAAACCCAACGACTGGTTCGCCCGGTTTGACTACGCGCGGCGCATCGGTTCGGATGACAAAATGACTGAAGATGCACGGAGCCGCCAGCGCATGTGGTTCATTGCAGGGAAGGTGTTCTGAGTACTCCTGTCCTGATAAGCGATTACAAACAAGTGAGATTCAACTATTTACTCCACTGCGGTCTGTCAGAAATGGCAGGCCGCAGTTTTTTCCAGAACTCTGCAGTGGATATTTCCGGCTGGCGGCGTTGGGAACGGATGTGTTTTGAGAACGCCTTCTTGACATTTCTCGACTGTTTTTCTTGTGTTTTTACAATAAAATGATAAAATATAAAATAGAAAAATCTAAGATAAAACGTGAAAAATTTCGAAAAAAGAGGCCGAAAACGGATGCCGGGCCTGACTGCTCTTTTTAGAGCAGCATTTCGTGACAAATTGCGCTGCCACATTGCAACACATAGCAGGCAGCGGGGAAACGATACGGAGGCGCACCATGAACAAAATCTACAAAGTGATCTGGAGCAAAGTGCGGAACTGCTGCGTGGCGGTGAGTGAAATTGCAAAAGGTCACGGGACGAGTTGCACTGTAGTTGACAGGGCAGCATCTGTCTGTGGCGGCATCGGTGCGCAGGATAGTTGCGGTATGGGCGGTGCGCGAATTGCGGGCTGCTTTCCGTTTTTGCGTCGCAGTTTTGCACATAAAGGACAGGTTGCTCTGGCTCTCGCCGTCTCGCTGTGGATAGCGGGTGGCAGCGTGGCGGCGGCGGGGGCCGTGACGCTCTACGCCCAGCCCTCGGCCTCCGACGCCGAGGCGGGCTATCTCGTCAACAACAACAACCTCCGGCTCGCCGACGGCTTCAAGGCCCTGACCGTCGCGGACGGCACGTGGGACAATCTGAATACAATCTATGCGGGCTATTCGGAGACGGGCGACATCAGTGACTATTCGCTTTCCGTCACCGGCGGAACGGTTTTCGCCGTGTATGGCGCTCATTCCGACGCGAAGCATGGCGAGGCTGAGGTCAGCGGCAACACCGTCAATATCACCGGCGGCAGGATCACGTCCGGCGGCGAGATTATGGGCGCCCGGCTTGGCCCCGGCAGAGCGGCGGGCAACACTGTCAATATCAGCGGCGGCACCTTTGGGAAGGAGACGGGAATTTACGGCGTCTCCGCGGGTGGCACCATTTCCAACAACACGGTGGAATTCTCCGGCAACACGGTGAACATCTCCGGCGGCACGTTTGATACCGTGGGAATTCACGCCGTTGAAATCAATATGAATACCAAAAGAATTTCAGACGATCAACTTCCCAGGCTGCAAAACAACGCCGTCTGGCTCAGCGGCACGACGCGGGGGCTTGAAACCTCTTCTTTATGCGGCGCGAATAACGGGGGAGACGGCAAAAGATTTATCACCGGCGGCAATACGCTGAACATCGGCACGGTAACGACGGAGGACGCGCCCGGCGCTGCGTGGCAGGGCAAGAGCCTCTCCGGCACGGCTGAGAACCGTGTCTCTGGCGTCACTGGCTTCGACGTGATCAAGCTCAACACCGTGGGCTGGAACGAAAGTCTCCCCGCGCTGGAGGCGACAAACGGCGTCACGTATAAAGACCCTGTAAAACCCGGCGATTCCGGTTCGCCATTCACCCTCGATCTGACCGACCTCAGCTTCACGGGCACTGCCCCGAAGGCGGGGGACACGATGACGCTGCTTTCCTCCGGCAAGGGCGGCCTCGACGGATTCTACCTGAAATACGACGCGGGCGATCCGGTGAAGCTGTCTTCGAAAGCGGGCAAAACCAGCGAGATCGTCAAAACCGCCCCGCTCACTACCGGCCTGACCAACGGAGCGGCGGTCACCACGGGCCTCGCCCATACCGTCTCCCTTGATACGGCTGACAACTATAGGAACGTCTTCTATACCGCGGCGGACGACGGCAAGGCGACGGGAATCGATCTTTCCGCATGGGACGGCTCGAAGGCCGCCGTCAGCCTCGCGGACTACACGGGAACGAAGGTCCCTGTTTCGACGGGCGCCTTTGACGCGCCCGAAGCCGACGCGACGATCCTGACGGCCGCGACGGAAGATTTCTTCGGCACGGTGACCGGGGACCGGGCCTATGCGGAGGCCGCCTTTACGCCCGTCACCGCGAAGGGCGTTACCCTTTCCGGCGACAAAATCAGCGGCGTCAGGGCCGAGGGCAAGATGCTGAAATATTACGCGGAAACGAATAGCGTCCGAACTGTCGGGACGGGGACAATGGCCTGGGGCGACGGACTCGACGCGTCAGGCTACAGCTTCGCGGGCGTGACTTCCATCGACGCGAAAGCGCTTTCCTTCACCTTCGGGAAGGAGGAGGACAAGGCCGCCCTGAAACCGGGCAGCGTCATGACGCTGATCTCGAACGCCAGGGGCCTTGCGGCGGATAAGACGGTCACCGGTGCAAGCTGTACCCAACAGATTGATCACAGCGTTGCCAACGGCGCGGCACTGAGCGGTACGTTAACAGGTTCAGTGAGCACGACAGCAGGCGCGGTGAATTATACCGCGACAGGCATGACCCTTGACAGTGTGAACCTGGCAGGGTGGGATGGCGCGACTGCTTCCACTGTTCCGGCAGGCTGGGACAAAAACGCGGCAGGCGTAACGGTTAACACGAACAGCATGACAAATCTGCCTGAACTGGCAGCGGGAGCATCAAGAGATATCCTGATCGCATCGTCCGGATTTTTCACTTTTGAAAAGATTGAAGGAACAAATAAATTCGGAAATGGTGATGCATTCAGTGACAATCTGAATGATATTGCTGTTGCCGGGCATAAGCAGGGCGGTATTAAAGACACTGACAGCGGCGCCAAACTTACCTTCTTCGCTATAAGGAAAAACGTGGAAGATATTACCCTTGGAGAGATGACATTTGCGGATGGCGGGAAGGGTGCAACCCTGACCGGCGAGTACGACGCAACGGGCGCGAACATCAACGCAGATAACCTGAAGTTCACGGAAGCAAGCCGTGCCATCATGGAAACCGGCAACTCCATGACGATTGTGGACGCAACCGGGGCGATTATAAATGAAAATGAGGAAACGCTTGCGCAGTTTAACGGCGGCGCAGATAAAACGTACAGCATTGCTTTCACCGATACGGTTACAGGGAAAAATTTAACCTTGGCCGGTACGCACACGGATACGCTGAGTCAGGCAGATGATACCGCAACGTCTACAAAAAAATCAAAACTGGTTTACACCGTTGGAGATAAGAAGGTGAGCAGCGCAACGCTGACCGGGGACATTGCGTGGAATGATGGCGGTGTCCATTACACAAACGGCAGTGATGCTAACCAGAATGGAACGAAAGCAACTTACACATTTGATAGCAATTCTTCTGTGGATATTTCCGGCGTGCAGTTCAATGCGACGGTTGATCCGCTGGGGAAATCCATGACGCTGCTGAAAGATGTGAATGGTGTTGCGGCTAACAAGGTGAGCGGCACTCCTTCCTTTACGGTTGCTCTTGACCAGACGAACACGAAACTGGATGCCAACGCAACGGGTGCTTCCGGCGTTAGCGGTAACGACGTGACCTTTACTGTGAGTGGGGTAACGTTAGACAAGATTACGGTGAAGAGCGCGAACGGTACGGCGGATAAAGTTCCTGCAAGCTGGACAATGGCAGCAGGGGCCACCATAGAAACCGATAGTATGACCGTGCCAGAACTGACTGCCGGAACTCATGTGGATATCCTCCAAAGCGACACGGACGATTTCTTTGCGAAAGTTGCTGTCAATGGCGTCAATGCATATGGCAAGAAACAGGATACGTTTACGGAATCGGATACGGCAAAAAGCGTGACCATTGCAGGTACACAGGACAAAGGCGTAACGCTTAACACGGAAAAGAAGCATCTGATTTATAAAGCCGGGACACTGGATGTAGCTTCCGTAACATTAGGTCCGGCAGAATGGGAAAAAGGCGCAACTGTATTTGACCGCAGCGGCGCAGGATACAATTATGCCGGCGTGGCGGCGTTGAGAACGGATGGGTTTGCAGTTTCCTATGCAAGTCCGGAAACGGTTGCGACGGGCGATTCTATGACGCTGCTGCAGGCCAATGCCACACTATCGGACATGGCCGAACAGGTGAAGAAGACTTCGTACAGCTATACGCCGGTGACCGGTGTGACGATTGATGCCAACATCACCGGTAAGCTGGCGACAAGCGGTGGGGCCGTTACGTACACGGCGGCGACTAACCAGGCCGGCAAGCTGACCTTTACCAATGTGGACTGGAAAGACAGCGGCGCATTGATGACACGGCCGAAAAACATCACGTTCAGCGGCGCGGATGTAGATACGGCGAAGATTCATTTCAAAAATGTGAAAGAACTGGACGCGAACAAAAAGATGACGCTGGTGTCTGATTTCGGCGACAGCGTGGGAACCATTACCGGTACCAAGTACATGGTGGGAACTACGAGTGAGGGGGAAGGCGTGGCGTCTTTGTCCGGCAGTGACCTGATTTTCACTACGAAAACCGGGGCCGGCGGAGCGGCTGAGCAGACCCATCGGACGGTTATGGCGACCGAAGCCGGAATTGCGGCGCTTGCAGCAGGGCAGGAGTATGTGGACAGCGCGGTGGAAGGTCTGGGCATGTTAACCAATCTTTCGCCGGATGGGACATCGACCTTTGCTGCCATGGGCGGCGGGGCATCCCGGTATAAGACGGGCAGTCATGTGGATACCCGTACATGGAATGCCGTCGTAGCAGTGGGATCGAAACGCGAACACAAGAAAGGTACCTTCGAGTGGGGCGTATTTGCAGAGTATGGAAAAGGCAATTACACGTTGCACAGTGACGACGGCGGCCGGGGCGACGGCGATACCCATTACGCGGGCGGCGGTCTGCTGGCTAAGTGGACCAACAAGCACAAGGTTTACACCGAAGCCAGCGTGCGTATGGGCCGCATCAGCGACAGCGCGTCCAATATGCTGCGGGACGGTGCAGGCAACCAGTACGGATACAACGTGCACGCAAACTATTACGGCGGCCATATTGGTATAGGCAAGCTGTTTGAAGTGAAGAAGAATCGTGAACTGGATGTGTACGGTAAGTTCTTCTATACCAGACGGAACGGCGTAAGCTTTAATGCGGCGGGCCGGTATGACCTGGACGCGGTAAACAGCAGCCTGTTGCGTGTGGGCGCCCGTTACGGATCGACGGACAAGAAGTGGAACTGGTACGGCGGCCTTGCGTATGAGTATCAGTTTGACGGAGAATCGGGAGGAATGCTGAACGGCAACACACCGATTCGTGCGGCCAGTATTAAAGGCGGCAGCGTACGGGGCGAAATAGGCCTGCGAATGGATGCCACGAAGACCAATCCGTGGCAGACGGATATCAGCATCTACGGATACGGCGGCAAGCATCGCGGCATCGGCGGCAGCGTGAACGTGGCGTATATGTTCTGATGAAGGAGAGCAACTAAAACAATAAGGGAAACAGTGATGTTTCAGCTACAGTCTGATTGGATATTTGATTAGCCAAAATGACAGGCAGAGGAGTGGGGTAATCCCATTCCTCTTTTTTTGCATAACCCCGGTTTTGGCGGCACAGCGCAGTGGCAGCTTTCCCGAACAAAGCAATAAAATGAACGAAAGAAGTGCCGCCTGGAGACAGACAAATAAGACTGTCTATATTTATAACAGAAAGCAGGCTGGAAAACCGCACCATGACTGGAGTTGCTAGAAAAGTCCGGTCACTAAAGTGACCGGAACGGGTAATTAGGAGCTTGAGGACTTGTAAAATCTTACATCTTTCCTTGCGTTTGTTTTCAAACCGCGCTACAATACTATTAGAAAAGCCAAAATACATACATTGCGTACTTCTCATATTAAAATATAAAGGAGATTACGCAATTGAAAGACAAAGATATTGCCGAGAAGATACTGGAAGATTATCCGGACGTCTTCGCGGATATTGTGAACGGGTTTCTTTTCAACGGGAACGAGGTAGTAAAGCCGGAGGAACTGGAAGACATGCAGCTTCGCTCCGCGTACCGTGCTGAACTGAAACTTCATGACATGGAGCGCGACGTTGCCAAGCGCTGGAAAAAGAATGGCATCCGCATCGCCTGTGTGGGGTTTGAGAATCAGACCGCGCCGGATTCCCGCATGGTGTTGCGCGTATTTGGTTATGACGGAGCGGAATATCGGGCGCAGTGTTTAAAGGAGAACCAGAATAATGCGCCATATCCTGTCATAACGATTGTTCTTTATTTTGGGTATGAACAGCGTTGGACGGCAGCAAAGTCGTTGTACGAAGCGGTGCGTGTGCCGGATGAGCTGAAGCCGTTCGTTACGGATACGAAGATCAACGTATTCGAAGTGGCATGGCTGACAGATGAGCAGGTTGCAAAATTCAAGAGCGATTTCCGTATCGTGGCGGATTATTTTGTACAAAAACGAAAAACTGGCACATACGAAGGATCCAGAGACACGATGCGGCACATGTATGAAGTGTTGCAGCTGCTGAGCGTAATGGAACATGTTGATTATTTAGACCGGGCGGTTGTTGAGAATAGAGTCAAAGGAGGCGAACGGGATATGAGTAGTTTATTTGACCAATATATAAAAGAAGGTGAAGCAAGAGGTGAGGCAAGAGGCGTAATAATAGGTGCGGAAAAGAAAGAAGCGGAAGTGAACGAGCGTGTTGCCACGGATATGCTGAAGGAAAAGCTTCCGCTGAAAACTATTACGAAAATTAGCAAGCTTTCTGAAGAACGTATCCGCCAAATTGCCAAGTCCATAGGCGTAGCGGTGTTATAAGACCGGGCATTGCTTCCACTGCGGTCTGTCAGAAATGGCAGGCCGCGGTTTTTAGTTATGAAACGCTATTTTGGTGGCTCGGCGCAGTGGCAGCTTTCCCGAACAAAGCAATAAAAGGAACGAAAGAAGTGTCACCTGGAGACAGACAATTCAGCTGTCTATATTTATAACAGAAAGCAGGCTGGAAAACCGCACTGCGACTGGAGTTGCGAAAAAAGTCCGGTCACTAAAGTGACCGGGAGAGGAAATCGTATTGTTGTCCATTTTTTGCGATGTCTTTTTCATATTTTATACACATTCGTGGTATAATATGAAGAAGCTTATTTGTAAAACATAATTCTGTAACAATTCCGTTTTATAACGTTTACTGGAAAGCAGGTGAAGAATTGCAGAATAAAATAGCGGCAGCCGTCGTATCGTTCGGCCTTGTGATGGGGATTGCTGCCATGACAGAAAATAGCGTAATGGCGCAGCAGGCGACTGCCGCGGTGCAGTCAGACAGCAAAGCCGGAGAAACGCAAACTGTGAAAGCTGTACAAACTAATAGTAAAACGATTCATGTACCGGCTGAATCACAACAGGCGGAGAGGAAAGCGCCGACTGAAAACAGCAAACCGCAGCCAACGGCAGCAGCTGCTGAAGCAACAAAGCAGTTCCCCGTAACAGAACCTGTGGAAGGCAGAACCGACGTTGTTGCCTTCACGGATGCCAAAAACGGGTTTCGCATTTTTGTTCCGTCCGAGTTGGAAGTGTATCCCCTGGGTATCAACCCGGTGGCGGTGCTGCGGGGCGAAAATGTGGCAAAGGGTCTGCGCCTGGCTATCGACGCCTCGGCCATTGACGGCAAGGGTCCCCTGATGCCGTTCCAGGTGGAAGCGTTCCGGGAAGACTTTCTGCGTCTGGTGAAGAACAGCGTCAAGGACAGCGCCAATGCCAAGAAGATCCTCACCAGCGGGGAAGTGGAGCTGGCGGGACAGAAAGCCGTCCATGTGGTGTCCACCAATCTGACTACGGACGGAAAACGACGGCTGCTTCGGGATGAGTATGTCTTTGTCACCCAGAACCGCATGTTCGTGGTCATGTACATGATGGACGAAAAGCTGTATCCGGAGTATCAGGAGAAGATTCCCCAATGGATGGAAAGCGTGCAGATCTCCCAGGTCTGGAAGAAGATCAACATTTCGGGCACTGCGTTGGGAACCGAAGTGCCAGCTTCCTGCATTGACCTGAAGGAACCCACGGAAACGGAACGGACCATGGAAGTGTACGGTAACGAAAGCATCATGGTGGGGCTGGTTTCGTACCCCCGGGAACAGTTCAGCTTTATGCCGCAAGCGCTGGGAGGATTAGCGCAGGCGGATAAAGCGGCGGTGCTGGAAGGGCTGAAGCAAAAACTGGCGGCGGACACGAAGGACGCGGCGAAGGATTATAAAGGGGAATTTGTTACGCTGAACGGACGGGACTGCGTGAAAGCAACCTATGAAGTCAACGGCAGCAAAAACGAAAGCTACACGTTTGTGAATGAAGGGAAAGTAATCGAGCTGGGCTTCGTGTTCAAAGGAGAAAATGAAAAAGCCGTGCGTCCGGTGATTGCCCACGCAGTGGAGAAGTTGGAAATGTAATTGCGTTGCAGTAATCGGAAAGAGCAGAATGAAATTTTTATCAATGTGTTTGCACCGGATCTGTGCCGACGCAAACGCAAAACGGACAGAAGCGTTTGCAGGAAATGTGATGGAAGGAAAAAGGGGGAATGAATCACAATGAAAAAAGTATTTGCGATTGCGTTAGCGATCATCATGACGCTGAGCGTGGTGGTGGGCTGTTCGGGCAAAAAGGAAACGCCGCCGGCAAAATCTACGGCGGTTACGCAGCAACAACAGAAGGAAAACGGTAAGGCAGGTTCTTCTGCGGAAAAGAATAAACAAAACAAACAGGAAAAGAAAGCATATAATCAAAACGCAAAAAACGGGCCGGTTGCGCCTGCGGGTAACACAGAGGCCAGGGTCAGCGTAGAAAAGGGAAAGGCTTACACGGATAAAGAGCATGTAGCGGCGTACATCCATTTGTACAAAACGCTGCCGCCCAACTACATCACCAAGGGGCAGGCCAACAAGTTAGGTTGGAAGACCAAAGGCTCCCTGGACCAGGTGGCGCCGGGGAAGAGCATCGGCGGCGACAGGTACGGCAATTATGAAAAGAAACTGCCGGATAAACAGGGGCGTACCTGGAAGGAATGCGACATCGATTATGTGAGAGGCAACCGGAACGCCAAACGGATCTGCTTCTCCAACGACGGACTGATTTACTATACGTCGACCCATTACCAGAAGTTTGAACGGCTGTACTGAGATCGGAGGATTGCAATATGGAAATTGTATTGGACGCAAAGCGTTTTAAAGGAAGAACCAGGGCGCACGCGTACTTAAAGGAAGCGCTGCGTCTTCCGGATTATTATGGGAAAAATCTGGACGCATTATATGATTGCCTGGGTGACATCGGAGAAGAAACGGTCATCGTAGTGCCGGAAGTGATTCAGAAAAAGGAATACCTGGGTGATTACGGCAAGACCATGCTGCGGGTTTTTAAAGACGCGGCGGAAGAAAATGAAGCGTTGACAGTCATTGTGAAAGAAGCGCAAAAGAAGTAAACGCATTCCCGCCAATATTGAAACAATCGGAAAAAGAAAAACGCAATTGCTGTTACAGGCAGCAATTGCGTTACAGTAAATGCATGGATAGAGTGTAGGAAAACACAGATTCTTTCGTATTCACATCGGCCGTTGCTTCGTCTGATTCTTTCGTATGCTCGTCGGTCGTTGTGTCTGCCGGTCAGTTCGTCAGCAACAGCAGACCGCCGATCAGCGGCATGGAGATCATCAGGCAACGGAGTATGTCTTTCGGGATCAGGTGGGTAAACTTGGCGCCGATAAAGGAACCGATGGTGAGCCCCGCCAGGGTCTGGATGAAAACGACTGGGTCCATCATGCCGTTGACCAGGTAGCTTAAACCGCCGGATATGGCGATGGGCAGGATGATCATCATGGTGGTGCCGATGGCGTGGTAGAGGGAGATGCCGAAGAACAGCATCAGGCTGATCTGGATAAAGGCGGTGGCCCCGATGCCGAAGGCGCCGGAGAGAAAACCGGTCAGCAGGCCGATGATGCAGCTGCGCAGATAAAATACGCTGCCGGTTGCCGTGCTTTTATTCCGCTCTACGTAGTCTTTGATTAAATGTCCGCGGAAAAGCTGCACATATAATAAGGCCGTGGTCAGAAGCAACATGATGGCCGTGGCGGGCATCAGCAGCTTCGGAGGAATCAGAAAGGCGGTGCGTGTCCCGGCCAGGGCGCCG
Source organism: uncultured Succiniclasticum sp. (assembly GCF_902793885.1). NCBI lineage: Bacteria > Bacillati > Bacillota > Negativicutes > Acidaminococcales > Acidaminococcaceae > Succiniclasticum > uncultured Succiniclasticum sp. The sequence goes on along the minus strand of NZ_CADBFF010000029.1, from coordinate 12,626 downwards.
AAGATGCCAGCGGCTCCCACTGCAGCGCCCAAACGGACCAGCACTTCGCCTTCGCGATAGTGACTGTAAGCTCCGGAGGCAACGGTAAAGGTCATACAGGATAGGGATACGGCGATGGCGGTGTGAATGGGCAGCCCGAACCCGACAGTGAGCAGGGTGATGGTGAGTCCGGCGCCTCCCGCGCCTACACAGCCTAACAGCCAGCCTAATACAAGTGTGGCGGCAAAGATCATACAAAACACCTGATTTCTATACATTATTTTACCTATATTACCATATAATGATTACAAAATAAAGGAAATGCAGAGGATTGTGCCTGACAACTGCCATATGCAAAAGTGGATGCAAGGTATGCTGCACGGATTATGGGAGTACGATCATCGGGATTCTGTACGACGGGTCAGAGTATTATGTTAAAAGAATTGGATTATTTTTGGGTTGGAGAAGAATACGGGGGCCGGCAGAGTCTGCTGCCGGATATGGTCATGCGGTTTGCAGGGTGCGCGGCGGTCACTGCCTGCGACAGCCTGATTTATATGACGCTGTATAAAAACCTGAAAAATCTTTGCCCTTTTTCAACTGATCAGTTGCGGGGCCGGGACTATGTGGCGTTTTTTAAAACGGTGAAACCCTATCTTCGCCCCCGCCTGATGGGCATCAACCGTCTGGAGATTTTCGTGGCTGCTTTCAAAAAATTTCTGAAAGAACACGGAACGTTTATTCTGGATGTGCTGCCCTGGTCCGGCGACCATGACGAACAAGATACTGTGAACACGATCAGGCAGCAGATTGACCGCGGCTTCCTGATTCCGTACCTGTTGCTGCATCACAAAAATCCCAATTTCGAAAATTATGAATGGCACTGGTTCCTGCTCACCGGGTACGATGAGAAACCGGACGGACGCTTTATGGTGAAAGCTGTGACCTACGGCGCTTACGAATGGCTGGACTTTGCCAAGCTGTGGAACACCGGTTACGACCGAAAGGGCGGACTGATATTGTTTAAGGAAAAAGCGTGACTTGCACCTCAGGGGTACAAGTCACGCTTTTTAAATTTGTATTTGCTGTCGGAACGTACTGATGCTTTATTTCTTTTTCCGTCTGTCGTGCCGGATGTAGTAAGCGGCTTTATCCTGATACATCTTTTTATCTGCGGAGGCGATGGCGGTCATGATATCTTTGGCATTGCCGCACCATTCCACGCCAACGGCCATGTTCAGCGGGGATTTGTGCAGTTCTTCCATGAAACGGACACACTGTTTTTGGAATTCTTCTTCCGTCACGCCCGGCAGGAGAACGTTGAATTCGTCGCCGCCGGTGCGGAAGACTTTGCCCGCTCCGAAGAAATCACGCAGGAACGAAGCGCTGTTGCGGATCATTTTGTCCCCGGCCTTATGGCCCTGGCTATCGTTTGTGTTTTTCAGCCCGTTCAGGTCCACAAACACAATACCCACGCTGCTTTCTGATTTTTCCAGCTCTGCCGTTTTTTCCAGCATGGCGTAGCGGTTCAGAGAACCGGTAAGCATATCGTGCTCGTTGACAAATTCCAGCTGCTTCATCAGCTGGTAATTGATGATGCGCTTGGCGATAAACCGGGACACCGTTTCCAGGATCCGGCGGGTGTCCAGTTCTTCCGTTACCTGATAATTGTCCGCACCCAGGTACCCGATGATCTTGTCGTTGTCATAGAGAGGCGCTTCGATCAGGTTATGAATGTTCTGTGCTTTCAGGATTTCGTAAATCTGGGGATCTTTTTCCAGGTACTGCTCAATATTTTCCACCACGAAGGAATCCTGATCGCCTAACGCTTCCGCCCAGACATCCAGATAGCCTTCATAGGGAATGTCCTGCAGCATCTGGATTGAAGGCGTGATGCCTTCCGCGCACCACTCAAAGGTATTGTCCACTGTTTTGCCGTCGGTTTCCAGAATGTACAGGCGGTCGGGATGGATGACCTTGCTGATCTCTTCCAGAATGTCATTGATGGTCTGTTTGTAGGGGAGACGTTTGTTCAGGGTCTCCACGATCCGGATGATGGCTTTGTCCGTGTTGCCCATCTTATCGAAGAGAGCCCGGTCTTTGTGCTCCTTATCAATATTCATAAAGGTGTAGGCGCAGTGGTTCGGTATGGAAGTAGGCGCGATGGTGAAATTCAGCCAGAGCTGTGTCTCCGTGCTGAAAACGGTTTCAGTGATTTCTTCACCCAGAATTGCGGCCCGGTAGCAGAAGGGGAACCAGTCTGAGCCGGTGTCGGCAAACTTTTCAGAGAAACGGTGACCAATCAGTTCGTCTTTCGTTTTGTTTACCAGCTCGCAGTATTTCTGATTGACAAACACATACTCCGTATCAACGCACTCCGTGCCCTCTTCGTTCAAAATTACCTTGTACAACGCAAAGGGCAGGGGGATATCCCGGTAGGCGTTCAGCTTGAAATAATCATAATCCACCGACTGGTTAAAGTGGAACGTCGTTTTTCCGGTCTGGAACGGTTCCGTGTTCTTGTCTTCATATTTCAGTGGCACTCCGTCCAGAGTAACCTCGGGCTTCGACATGAACGCGTGGGGTTTGTCGTAATAGAATCCCTGTAGTTTGTCGCAGCCGATCTCTTTCAGGAACTGGATCTGTTCTTTTGTTTCCACTCCTTCTGCCAGGGTATCAATGCCAAGTTCGTAGGCCATTTCCACGAGTTTTTTAATGATTACAGGGTTCTTCCGGTTAAGCCCAAAACTCTGGATAAACTGCATGTCCAGTTTGATCAGGTCAAAGTCAAAATCCTGCAGCACATCAAGGGAAGAAAAACCGGTGCCAAAATCGTCCATCCAGACATTGAAGCCGGCTTCGTGGAAACGCCGGATCTGTTCTTTTAGGTACTCCTGATCGATGCCCTGTACGGTTTCCGTAATTTCAATAATGAGCATTTCGGGAGAAAGCTCTGCGTCCCTGACCCGTTTGCTGATTTCCGATACCATGTCGCAGCATTCAAAGTCGTACCGGGAAATGTTGACGGAGAATCTGACTATAGGCAGATGCAGTTCCTTGCGTCTTTTTATATCCTGCAGGGCCAGTTCCGCAATGCGCAGATCCAGCTTATACAACAATTTGGCTTCTTCCAGAACGGGGATGAATTCCCCGGGGGAAAGCATGCCCAGGGTGGGATCGTTCCAGCGGGCCAGCGCTTCCTTGGCGCAGATGGCGCCGGTGGAGCTGCGGATGATGGACTGGTAATAGGCCTGGATATAATTATCGCTGATAGCCTGATCCAGGTTTTCGATAATATAGCGTTTACGTTCCAGCTTCTCCTTAAGGTCTTCCGTATAGAAGCTGTAATACTCAATCTCGCTGTTTTTGATTATATCACAGGCGATCTTTGCCAGATCGCAAATCAGCGCTGGCGAGGTTTTATTGTCTTCTATGGAGTAGATACCGGCTTTGATATCCACTTTGTCTTCATCCCGAAGATTCAGTACGGCTTCATGGAATCGGTTGATTTTATCCATCAGGTTTTCCGTTTCCGTGAGCACCACAAAGTGATCGTCGGCCAGGCGGAACACAAAATTATTATAGTAATGTTTGATCAGCAGGGCGGCAACGCTTTTCAGGATCTCATTGCCGGTAGTCATGCCGTATTTAATATTAAAATACTTAAAGTGGGCGATATCATAAAAGATCAGCGACTGTCTGACGGCCGCTCCTTCGTTGTTTGCGGGATGCAGCATCATCTCGCTGCTTTCCACGAAACTGCGCATGCCCGGCAGGCCGGTCAGTTTGTCGATGTCGATGGTCTGCTGCTTGGACTGGACGTCTACGATAAACACATAGAACACTTCGCCCTGTTTCGGATCCCGGTACATGCGGCCGAATTCCACAATGGATTTGATCTTTCCGGTCCGGGTGATGATGCGATAATACAAATGATCCAGATGATCGACGTCGGATTCCAGCTGCTTTTTGATGGACATCTCTGCGGCACTGATATCGTCCGGATGCACCAGTCCCCGGAAGGTCCCGCCTGTCAGGTTGAGAAACTGTTCTGCAGTATCACATTCAAAAATACTCAGCAGTTCATGATTGGCATACAGCAGTTCTTTATTGCCGTGGGCTTTGTACACGAAAAATCCTCCGGGGATGTGGGACAGCCCGTTGGCGATATACTGCTTGCTGAAATCTGCGTGTAAAAACTCAGGGTTGTTCAACGCAGTCATACTATCATTCCTCTCGTGTTAGAATCAGGGGATTTGGAAATTTCGGATTTGTTTCCAAAAAGACGGATTTATTTGGGCAAAAACGTGATAGTTATTTTAGGTATTATACCATAATTTATAACAAAAGTGGGTGAATTTTTTAGGAATAAATGACACGGAGAAGACACAATTTTGTGCGATGCTATATACAAAAAAGTGGAAGGGATATGCTAGGAACAGAAGTATTTCATGTCGCGTTTTTGATTGCAGCACAGCGGTACGGTTGGAGTATTTGTCCGTTGTGTGATATAATATTATCAGAAACATTTAGGGAGACGGATTAAAAAGCGTTTCTTTAGTTTGAAAGCGTAATGACAGGAAGGATATATGGGGGAGGCATAGCTATGAAAATGAAAAAAATAGCATTGGCGGCTGCAGCATTAGTATTGGCTTCAGGTCTTTCGGTGTGTAGCGCTCACTGCCCGGGACGCGGCGGATACGGTTGCGGAGATTATGAAAGGCATGGATATGCAGGCTACTGCCGGGACGGATACAACGTTGATACTTGCGGACGGAACTATGCGTATGCAGCCGAATGCAAAGACGGAGTGTGTGAGTTTGTACCGGCTGCCGAAGGAGACAGGACGGATTTGGCAGTGATCAATCCCTATAACAACGCGGTGCCGGATATTGAAGGGCAGTGGGAAAAGGATGTAAACCAGCTGGGGCCCCACGACGTATTTGTGGCCGGACAAGGAGAATCGTACGCGGGTGTAGTGTTTTCCGTCAAAAAACCCATTAAGAATTTCAAAGTACTGTCCCTGCATTTCAAGGAGTTTAAAGACAATAAGCCGGTCTTTCTGTTCCATGAGTTATACACAAAAGATGTGTTCCGGCCGGACCGGAAGCTGCTGGTGAAGTTCACCTTCTTCGGCTCGATTCCCAATAATGGTATTTCTTACACAGACTCCACGGGCAAGACCCGGTATTATACCGTTGACTCAAGCGGAAAAGATGGGTCGCTGTATTTCACGGAGTTCTGATGACAGGCAAAAGGAGCTGCCCGGGCAGCTCCTTTTTTGATTTTAGGAGAGATTGACAACAATAATGTTTATAGCGTCGATCACACTATAGCATTGTTAATGTGTCTCCTTTTCAGTTTTTATTGCTTTCAGCTTTCACAGTTTTTTCAAACATCTGCCGCAAAAATGACGACATTGCCTGTCATACTTTGCCTGATGAAGAAGCCTGCAGTGTTGATTCTGCAAAGGCAGACTGTTTTGGAATGGACAGAAGCGCTGCAGCGTTGTTGCGCAACGACGCAAAGATTTAATGAGAAAAGATGACAAGATTGTTTTTAGATGATAAATTGGTTGGAACGAAGAAGCAGGAGGTGCGATATGAAACTGAAGAAATGGCTTTTTGGAACCGTTCTTTCCTTTTGCCTGCTGATGAATACGCTGGCGATGCCTGCCGCATCGGCCGGAGTGCTGGATGAATTTGCAGAGAAGAATTTTCCCACGATTGTTGCTTTGCAGGACGAATATAAGAATAAGAGCGCTGTGTTGGATGGCATGGAGTATTTAGAACGCTGGCGTGAATATGTGGATCAGGGGGTCGCGAAGCTGCAGGAATGGGGCGACAAGCTGAAAGAAAAAGGCATGACCCTGGCGCTGGATCATTTTTCCGAGAAGATTAATGACTATGTGAATGAAAACGCGCCGCTGAAGATTGAAAGCGGCAGCGCCACCAAAATCGTGCCGGTGGTCACCATTGGCAGCAAAGGGTACATCGGGGCGGCGCAGATCAGCGGGCCCAAAGAACAGGTTGACAAATGCAAGGCGGCGCTGTCAGTGGAAGGGCAGATGGCTTCCGGCGCGGTACGGGTACAGTACCTGATCCCCATTGACACCAATAAACCAACCAGTCTTGACAATGTGCACCGGGTGCAGGGCGTAGGTGTCAGCGCACGGCTGGATCTGGGCTTTCCCGGGTAAGGGATTTATGGAGACGAATTAATCACAGCGTCTCCTTATATAAACGGGAACGTATAAGATGGCAGCTTACAGGCTGTTGTAAAAGTGGACATGAAAGGATTGGATTATATCTTGGTAAGGGCGCCGGGTAACGGCTCCCTTTATTTTTTTGCAAAAAGCAGGGATTTATGTGATAATTTATAGTAATCAGATGTAGATTGATCATCTTGCCCGATGCACATATGTCTGTGCATATCTTTTTCAGTGTTCAATACTGGACTTGTGGAAATGAAAAAACTTATAGAAGTGTCTGCTGAGGAAAATGCTATGGAAAACCAATTCTCCCGTACGGAACGGTTGTTGGGAAAAGAGAATATGGAAAAACTGGCAGCCGCCCGTGTCTGCATCTTCGGCATCGGGGGCGTAGGGGGCTATGTGGCGGAAGCACTGGCCCGCAGCGGCGTGGGACATCTGGAACTGGTAGACAATGATGTGGTCTGTCTTTCCAACCTGAACCGGCAGATCATTGCGACGCACCAGACACTGGGGCAGTACAAGGTGGACGCAATGAAGGAACGGATCCTGTCCATCAACCCAGAGGCGGAAGTGGTGACCCATCGGTGCTTCTATCTGCCCGAGACGCAGGCGCAATTTGATTTCACAGCGTTTGATTACGTAGTGGACGCCATTGATACGGTGGCGGGGAAAATTTCGCTTGTGTTGCAGGCGGAAGCAAGCGGTACGCCCATTATCAGCAGTATGGGAGCCGGGAACAAACTGGATCCCGCTGCGTTTCAGGTGGCGGATATCTATCAGACCAGCGTCTGTCCGTTGGCGAAGGTGATGCGCAAGGAACTGAAGAAGCGTGGCGTGAAAAAGCTGAAGGTTGTGTATTCCAAAGAGCTGCCCTTATCGCCGCGAAGCGAAGAAACGGAAACGGCTGGAGTTTTCTGTGATGATCAAGGGAAAACAGATATGGATCATCAGGAACATCCGGAGACGCGCTCCGGTGATGCGCATCATTCCGAAAGTGAAACGGGAAAAACCTTGCTGTCCCGGCGCCGCAGTATTCCGGGAAGTGTTGCGTTCGTGCCTTCGGTGGCGGGGCTGATTATTGCAGGGGAAGTCGTGAAGGATTTGCTGGGAATTAAGGAAACGTTGATTAATTCGTCTGCACGCTGACCGGTGCTTTTTTGTGACTGACTGCGTCAATGTCCCTCAACGCAGCTACGGCTGCGCCTTCGGGCCATTTCCTTGTCAGTCGGCAAAAGCCCTCGGTCAGCGCACAAACTCATTTAATCAGCGTCTCCTTAAATAAATAATTCCACTATATGTTGTGTTTCCTCTTTTTAAAGAAACGCATCTGTGCTATAATAAACTGTAAAGCAATTATCAGGAAGCACGCGGTTCTGCCTCCGCGAAACAGCGGGCAAACGATTCGCTGCTAGGTTATATTCAGGGAACTGCTTCAAGAATAAGGAAACAGTTGCACGGAGAGGAGTTTTTGTATGAAAAAGATAATAGTTCTGCTGACGATGCTGCTGTGCATCGCTTCTTCCTGCTTTGCCGCGGAAGAACGTTCCACGAAAGACATTTTTGCAGATACAACGATTGCCAACGTGGTGATTACCGGCGACCAGCTGCGGGTGCGGACCCATCCCGATTTGGATGGTTATATTATCAAAAAGCTTGACAAGGGTACCGTTTGCAAGTTTATGAATAAAGTGGATGACAAGAACGGAACGGATTCCTGGATTTATATCATCATGGAAGACGGAACCGTCGGCTGGGTCTTTGGCGCCTATGCCCGCATCGAGGGTAACGTAGACGTACAGTAAAAGTAACTTGCATCAGACAATGGGTAACAGAATCGCGTAACAGAAACACAGGATGAAGCCGGCTTCGCGCCTTGGACGCGAGAACCCGGTGGGAATTTCGGTTGGCGTTGTTTCTGTAATGATAAAAAAACTGAAAGAGGGGACAGCAAATGAAACATTTTAAGAAAATCCTGCTGACTGGCGCTCTGGGTGTATTGACACTGGCGCTGGCCGGTTGCGGCGGTGGAGATAAAAAGGCGGAAAAGGCGAAACCGGATACATCCAAACCGGTCATCGTAGGTGTAAATCCCGGACCCCATGCCATCATCATGGAAAACGTGAAGAAGATTGCGGAAAAGAAAGGTCTGAAGATTGAGATCAAAGAGTTCAGCGATTTTGTGACGCCCAACGCGGCGCTGGCTGCCGGGGAGATCTGGGCCAACAGTTATCAGCATGAACCGTTCCTGAAAGCCACGATGAAGAAAGAACCGACATTCAAGTTGGCGAAGGCTTTCAATACGGCGCTGTTCCCCATCAACATTTATTCCAAGAAACTGAAACCCGGGGACAAGATTCCTGATGGAGCCAAGATCGGCATTCCCAACGATCCTACCAACGGGGGACGCACCCTGTTGCTGCTGGCAGCCAATAATCTGATCAAGGTGAAGAACCCGAAGGATATCACGACTACGGTGATGGATATTACGGAGAATCCTCACAAATTTGAAATCGTAGAGCTGGAAGCGGCAGCGATTCCCCGCAGTCTGGATGATCTGACCTGCGCGGCCATCAATACCACCTATGCACTGAATGCCGGTCTGAATCCGGCCAAGGATCCTATCGTGAAAGAAACGGCGGATTCCCTTTATGTAAATATTGTGGCAGTACAGGAGAAAGACCTGAAGGATCCGCGGCTGAAAGTGTTCCAGGAAGCGTATCAGTCCAAGGAAAACGCTGACTTTATTAAAACGAAATTCCCAGGTTCCGTATATCTGGGATGGAAGGAATAAGCTGATTTCTTTTTGCGTCCATGTGAGTTGGCATTCTTGTACGGATTTTAAGAAAAGTTAACAGACGCAGTTTAATGTAGAAGGATGATTGGAGCGTTACAGCAACAGTAGGTGCGTGTAAAACCCTGAAAGGATAAACGAATACAATGGATATCAGGAAACGAATTGATGTGTTCTGGCCGTACCTGCACGCAATTCCCGAACCTGCGTTCCGCGAAATGAAAACCTCCGCCTTTGTTGCGGAGGTTTTGCGTAAAGCAGGGTATGAGGTGCAGGAAAAGGTGGGAGGCACCACCGGCGTTGTGGGCGTACTGGACAGCGGCAGGCCCGGACCGGTGGCGGCGGTGCGCAGTGATATGGACTGCCTGCTTTTCAAGCAGGAAGACGGAACGGAAAAAGCGGTGCATGCCTGCGGTCACGACGGGCATATGACCACGGTCCTCACGGTGGCGGAATGGCTTGCGGAAGAGGGGCTTCCCTGCGGAAAAGTAAAAATCCTGTTCCAGCCGGCAGAAGAAATCGGAAAAGGCGCTCTGGCCATGACAGACGCCGGAGCTGTGGACGATGTGGATTATCTGTTCGGTCTGCACTTGATGCCCAACGATATGGCGCGGAAAGGGGAAATCATTCCCCAGATCAGCTGGACTGCCTGTACTCTCATTGAAGCGGAAGTCCGGGGCAAAGCGGCCCACGGTTCCCAGCCTCATCTGGGTGTGAACGCCATTGATGTGGGGGCGGCTATCGTCAACGCGGTGAACGCGCTGCATTCCGATCCGCTGCTGGGCGGCAATGTTAAGACGACTCGCTTCCAGGGTGGCAGCGGTTCGCTGAATGCAATTTGCGACAAAGTGAATCTGGGCTTTGACCTTCGAAGCACTTCCAACGAGGAAATGCTGGTACTGCGTCAGAAGGTCCGCGATATCATTGTGAATACGGCGAAAGTCTACGGCGCCGAAGCAGACAGTCATATTGTGGGAACCTGTCCCGCTGCGGAGGCGGATGCGAACCTGCTTCCTCTGGTTCAGGAGGTTATTGTCAACGTTTTGGGACAGAAAGCCCTGCTGCCGGTCAAGGCCATTACCGTAGGGGAAGATTTTAATTTCTTCAAACAGGAACGACCGCAGTTGAAAACCGTGGACATGGGTGTGGGCTGTAATCTGACACCCTGCCTGCATGACCCCGCCATGACCTATGACCGGTATGCATTGGAAGGCGCGGTGAAGGTGATTCATGAGCTGGTACTGAGAGTGCTGCAGGAAAGGCAGTAAAGATAAGGAATATTTCCAAATAAATTAAGCAGTGGGGAAAACTATGATAAAATCATCTTGAGCCATTGCATCATTTCGCTGAGCGTTGTCTGGGCAACCCGTGAGGGTCCCAGTTTGACGAGCGAGCAACGCGAACAGAGTGAGCGGGCGGAGTGAGGAAGTGGGAGACGGGTTGCCCTGCAACGCAACTTCGAGTTTCGAAGCCACAGGCGCATGAATCCATGGAATAGCAATCGTTGACGTGTTTGCGATGTCTTTTCCTCACTGTCTGTTTCACGCAAACTCATTTCTATGGTATAATAAATATCATACACTTAACTCTCACAATAAAATAACAGGAGGCATTGCCATGGAATTTAAAATGTTGCGTTTTGTTGTGGAAGATGCGGTAGCTACCATTACCCTGGATTATGCGCCGACCCTGAATGCGCTGGACATGAACCTGGCGTTGGAGCTGGAAGCTGCGCTGAAACAGGCGGAGGAAGACGCCGGGATAAAAGTTGTGGTACTGACCGGCGCCGGTCGTGCGTTCTGCGGCGGCGGGGATATCCGCTTCATGAAAGCCCATTGTGAGGAACCGGATTTCGCGGACAAATCCATGGGGCCTCTGGCCGGCAAACTTTCTGAAATCGTGTTGTATATCAAAAAGATGACGAAGCTGGTGATTTGTGCCGTAGCAGGTGCAGCGGCAGGCGGTGGCTGCAATCTGGCCCTGGGCTGCGACTTTGTGTTTGCAACAGACAATGCCAAATTCTTGCAGGCCTTTGTGGGCATTGCCCTGATTCCCGACACCGGCGGCGGTTATATGTTACCCAGAGCCATCGGCACCCATCGTGCCATGGACATGTTCGTTACCGGCCGCCCTGTATCGGCACAGGAGTGTTTTGAACTGGGTCTCGTAAAAGAAGTGACCACAGCGGACGAACTGCTGCCGAAAGCAACGGCCTTTGCGAAAAAGCTGGCTGCCGGTCCCACACTGGCCTATGCCAATATGAAAAAGATGATGTTTATCAGTATGTATCAGGGCTTTGAAGACTTCGCCAAAGCGGAAGTGGCCCTGCAGAACGAATGCGCTGCCAGTGCTGATTTCCGTGAAGGCATCACGGCATTCCTGGAGAAACGCAAAGCGAAGTTTACAGGGAAGTAACTTGGATATTTCTTCAATTTTACAAAAAGAAGAACTGAATAAAGAAGATTTAATCTTCCTCCTTGGCCGCACGGAACAGGATGAACTTAAGCAACTGTACAATGCAGCCTATGAAGTCAAAAAGGAATGGGTCGGCAACGTGGATTATTACCGGGGCCTGCTGGAGTTTTCCAACCGCTGCATCAAGAACTGCAACTATTGCGGTATCCGCAGAGACAACGGGGAAGTGGAACGCTTTGACACGCCCCGGGAGGATATCCTGATCATGGCCCGCTGGTGTTATGAGCAGCAGTACGGCTCGGTGACCCTGCAGTCCGGAGAGCGACAGGACGAAGCTTTCATTGATTTTGTAGAAGGTTTATTGCGGGATATTAAATCCATCGGGAATGGAGCGCTGGGCATCACCCTTTGCGTAGGGGAGCAGACGAAGGAAACCTATCAGCGATGGTACAACGCAGGGGCGCACCGGTACTTGCTGCGGATTGAAAGCTGCAATCCGAAGCTATATGCCACGCTGCATCCGCAAGACGGGCATCATAAGTGGGACGTGCGCAAGGCCTGTCTGGATTCACTGGCGGAAATCGGCTATCAGGTGGGAACCGGTGTGATGATCGGTCTTCCCGGGCAGACACTGGAAGATCTGGCAGAGGACATTTTGTTTTATAAAAAACAGAACATTGCCATGATCGGCATGGGGCCTTATGTGGTACATCATAACACGCCGCTGGGGAAAAAGGTGTGTGAGGCAGGACTGGATACGGCGGAAGCCAGGGCGGAACGTTTGCGGCTGAGCATCAACATGGTGGCGGTGACGCGCCTGTTTTTAAAAGATGTGAACATCGCGGCTACAACAGCCATGCAGACTCTGCATCCGCTGGGAAGAGAGATGGCGTTAAAGGCCGGGGCCAATATCCTGATGCCTCTGGTGACGCTGCCGCAATTCCGCAGCCAGTACCAGCTTTACGATAACAAACCCTGCTTGGAAGACGGACAGGAACAGTGCCGCAACTGCCTCAGCGCCCGGGTTGCTTCGGTAGGCGACACAGTAGGCTGGGGGAAGTGGGGCGACTCGCCGCACTTTTTTAACAACCTGAAATAGAATCTGAAGTAAAATAAAAACAGCCTGCCAAATGATATGCTCCCTTTATAGAAAACAGTGAAATAAAAAACACTGAATTCTATGAAGGGAGTTATTTTTATGAGAAAAAGGAAAAAATACTCTTTAGA
>NZ_CADBFF010000028.1:0-29271 GCF_902793885.1 uncultured Succiniclasticum sp. | reverse complement strand
CAGGTCAATGCGGTCGGACAAAGGGCCGGAAATCTTGCGCTGATACCGTTCAATCTCAAAAGGACGGCAGGTACATTCTTTTGTCTCGTCACCAAAAAATCCACAGGGACATGGGTTCTGGGCGCAACACAAAAGGAACGAAGCAGGGAAAACATAGGATCCCTGCACCCGGCTGATTGTTACGGCGTGATCTTCCAGCGGCTGGCGCAGCACTTCCAGCGCAGCCTTGGAAAATTCCGGGAACTCATCCAGGAAAAGCACGCCGTTGTGGCTCAGCGTCACTTCCCCCGGAACGGGAACCGTTCCTCCGCCGATCAGGGCGCTTAACGTAATGGTATGGTGCGGACTGCGGAACGGCCTCCGGTTCATCAGGTTCGATTTGTTGTTCAGGAGGCCCGCGATACTGTAGATTTTCGTAACCTCCAGGGCTTCTTCCTTGGTCATGGGCGGCAGAATGGTGGGCAGCCTGCGGGCCAGCATGGTTTTTCCGCTACCGGGGGAACCTGTCAGAAGGATATTATGTCCTCCTGCCGCCGCGATTTCCAGTGCCCGTTTCACCACTTTCTGGCCGTGAACGTCTGCAAAGTCAATCTCCGCCCTCTCCGGTTCCGAAAGATCCAGTTCCTTATGTTGCAGCGGTTCCAGACAGGGGCGCAGCAAATGGGTCACCAGCTGTTTTAAATGCACCGGCGTGAAAATTGCGATATCGTCTACCAGACGCCCTTCTTCCCCGTTACCTTGAGGAATGAAGACCTCAGGCATATGCTGACGACGGGCGTCCAGCACCATGGGAAGCACCCCGTTTACTTCTCTGATTGCTCCCTCAAGGGAAAGTTCCCCGACAAACACCTTGTCCTGAACTTTATCCTGAGGCAGCACTCCAAGAGAGACCAGGATCCCGATGGCAATGGGCAGGTCCAGCCCGCTGCCATCCTTTCGCAAATTGGCCGGCGCCAGGTTAACCGTGATCCGGTTCTGTGGAAAGGGAAAGCCTGAATTTTTCAGCGCCGTCCGCACCCGTTCCCGTGATTCACGAATCGCCATGTCCGGCAGCCCCACAATCTCGAAGGCAGGCAGGCCCCGTTCGATGTCCACCTCCACGATCACCCCCGCACCGTTTAAACCTACGGGCGTTTCACCTAATACTCTTGCGTACAAATAGCATCACTCTCCTTGATTACGTACTATTCTTCTTTCAAACTCCCTGTTATGATTTCGGTCTCTTCCGCGAGTACCGCTAAAAACCGGCGGATGCGCTATTGCAAAACAGAACTCAAAAGCAGCTTTTCAGCCAGCGGATTTTCGCCGTTTTACCCACGACCCACACTTCAATTACATCAAAACACAAATCGGAATAATACTGTTCCTGCTCCTGCAGCCAGACCAGCGCGGTTTTCCGTAATTTCTGCTGTTTTGTATAGGTGACTGCAGCGCCCGGAGTACCGTACTCTGATCCGGTCCGGGTCTTCACTTCCACAAAATGTACGCCGTTTCCCTGCCACATCGTCGCATCCGCATTCATCCCTTCCGCCGTTTCATCAAAATACATTTCATTTTCATAATCGCTCTCATTAATTTTTACCGCAATCAGGTCCAATTCTCCCCAGCGGCTGTGAAAATTCCGCTCCACAATTTGCAGACCTTTCCGCTCCAGAAATTCCGCAGCGATTTCTTCTCCCCGTCTGCCGATTTCCTTTTTGGTTAGAATAATTCACGCCTCCAAATCTTCCAGCAAGGCTTTCAGTCCTGCATCTTCTTTTCCGTTTTCCGGCTCAAACAGGTAATTGTCCCGTTCCTCCACAGGGGTCAGGTTCATACTGCGGATCGGTTCGTAACTGCGGCGATGGATCTTCGTAGCGCCGAACTGGCGGATCGCGTCCATGTGCAGCTGACTGCCGTACCCTTTGTTCTGTGCCAGGCCGTATTGGGGATAAGCCAAAGCCAGCTCCTGCATGAGACGGTCACGGGTTACCTTGGCCACAACGGAAGCCGCGGCAATGGAAGCGCTAAGGGCATCGCCGTGAATGATGGGAACGGTCTCAATGCCTTCCACATGAGGATGCATGGCATCCACCAGCGCCACCTGGGGACGCACCCGGATCTGGCGCAGGATCTGCTCCATGCCTTCCTGGGTTGCGTGGTAAATATTCTCTTTATCAATATTGGAAATACTGACAACATTGACCAGCACAGCAACCGCCTTTTCCAGAATCTCCGGATACAGCGCTTCCCGCTTTGCTTCACTGAGCTTTTTGCTGTCGTTCAGCCCGGCGATAAACACGTCCTCCTGCAAAATGACCCCGGCAATGACCAACGGACCAGCCAGGGGTCCCCGGCCTGCTTCGTCCACGCCCACAATATATTGAATGCCTGGCAACGCCATGTATTCTTTTTCATAACGCAGCATGTTGGCAAAACGCAGGCGTTCCTGCTTTTCCTTTTCCCGTTTTTTATCGTACGCTGCCAGCAGTTTCTGCACGCCGGCCCGCTCGTCTTTTTTCAGTTCCGTCAGCTGCTCTTCCGTCGGATTTCCGGCTAATATGGTTTTGATTTCTGCTAATTTCATATGATTATCCTCCCCGGATGAAACCTGCCTGCGTTGCTTCATCCTGCCTTTTTAAATTGTACCGCCTTACCTGCCCTTTTGGCAACATCATTCCCGGAAATAAAAAAGCCGGCATTCAGCCGGCAATTTTTGTTTGATTTATGCAGATTATGATCTGACACAGATAACGTTATTTTGGTTCGTCCAACGTGAAGCGACCCATCTTTGCAGTTTTAAATTCATAGAGGACCATCTGCTCCACTTTGTTCAGATCCAGCACACCGCCGGCTTTCACACAGCCCCGGGCGGCGCCGATCTTTTCCATGACGGTTTCCGCCGTATCTACCGGGTCCAGTGTGATATGGTAAAACATAGCCAGTTGCTGCGGATATTTCTCCAGCATTTCCTGAAGCAACAGAACCAGCGCGTCCCTGCGGTCATAGATGTCATCTTTTACCGCTCCGGTCAGAGCCAGGTGCAGCCCGGTCTCCGGATCTTCAAATTTAGGCCACAGCACCCCGGGCGTATCCAGCAGCTGTAACCCTTTGGCAATGGTCACCCACTGCTTCTGTTTCGTTACGCCGGGACGGTCGGAAGCAATGGCTTTCACCTGCCCCGCCAGCCGGTTGATCAGGGTGGATTTCCCCACATTGGGCACGCCCACGATCATGAGCCGGACATCACGGTTCCTCACGCCCTTTTTCAGCCATTTCTCCGTAACGGGCCTTGCGGCTTCTTTCACCAGGCTGATCATCTGCTTGACGCCTTTTCCCGTATGGCAGTCAATGGAACAGACCGGCACGCCCTCCTGTTTCAGTTTCAGCAGCCAGGCATCGGTTTTGACCGGGTCGGCCATATCCATCTTGTTCAGTGCAATGACACGGGGCTTATTCCCCGCCATCTGCCGCAGCATGGGGTTGATGCTGGAATCGGGAATGCGCGCGTCCAACAGTTCCACCACCACATCCACCAGGCGCAGCTGATCTTCCATCATACGCCGGGCCTTGGTCATATGTCCGGGAAACCACTGAATTTTAAAATCTTTTACATCCATAACGACCTCACGGCATTCCTATCGGTGAATCACAGAAGCTCGCGTCAAAACCGCAAAGCAAGCACACGTCATATCCTGCGCATGCATGGCATTAAAAGCAACGCTGAAGCTTACGGCAGTTTCCGGAACCGTTCAAAAGGCCAAAACACAGCGGCAGCCTTGCCTTTTACCAGACGCAGCGGTACAAAATCCACGTCCGCAAAACGGCTGTCTTCCGAATTGTTGCGGTTATCGCCCAGCACGAAAATGTGGTCTTTGGGCACCAGGCTCTTACGGTAATTGGAATGGTTCAGCCCTTTCGGGTCTTCTTTCCAGGTATAGGGCTCGTCGATTTTCTTCCCGTTGATCAGCACGGCTCCGTCGCGCATTTCCACCGTATCGCCACCCACCGCGATGACACGTTTGATAAAATCGCGGCTTTCGTCTTTCGGATACCGGAACACGACGATCTCATTCCGTTTCGGATCTTCCAGAAAGTAAATGATTTTATTGACAATCAGCCGTTCCTGATTGAACAGCGTCGGGTACATGGATGTCCCTTCCACTTTATAGGGTTCAAAGATAAAAGTGCGGATACAAAAGGCCAGCGCCACCGCCACTATAATAGAAACAAGCCAGTCATTCAGCGAATCCTGAAAGGATTCTCCGGATTTATCGCTCATACAGCTTACCCCTCTCAATAGACAAACCGATCCAGATGCTGTGAGAAGCCCCGTTCACGCTGAAGCATAATCCTCCTGCCTAAACCGGCACTTCCCAAAGCAATGAACCGAACGGTTCCTGTTTTTCCCCGGTAACAAAAAAGAGGACTGCCTTTGCAGCCCCCTTTATGCACTACGTTAGCGACGTTCACGGATACGAGCAGCTTTACCGGTAAGGTTACGCAGATAATACAGTTTGGCTCTGCGAACAACACCCTTGCGCGCTACTACGATCTTCTCCAGACGCGGGCTGTGTACCGGGAAAGTTCTTTCTACGCCAACGCCGTAGGAAATACGGCGGACGGTGAACATTTCGCGGACACCGGAACCACTCCGGGAGATTACAACGCCTTCAAATAACTGTACGCGTTCCCGTGTACCTTCAACAACCTTAACATAAACTTTAACGGTGTCGCCGGCACGGAACTCGGGGATATCAGAACGTAACTGTTCTTTATCCAGTGCTTCAATGATGTTCATGTTTTCCTCCTAAATCATAGACGTTCATGCGACTTACGAATGCTGCACAGCGGACCGTCCGTTTTACACGTGTAGTATTTTACCACACAAGCTATCGTGTTGCAAGCTTTTTTTACAAAATTTGCAACAAAATTTACAAATTAATAAAAACGAATCCTCAAACTGACAATAATCAGCTTCCTTGACAGGAACTGTCATCCTGTGAAAGTTCTTCTTTAATTTCCTGCAGCAGTTTCGCGTCCTGCTTATCCGGTTCTGCCGGCAGCATATCCGGCCGCAGCAGATACGTGGCCTTCAGCGCCTCTTTTCTCCGCCACCGGGCAATCAGCTGGTGGTTGCCGTTGCGCAGCACTTCCGGCACTTCCATGCCTTCAAACACCACCGGACGGGTATACTGGGGATATTCCAGCAGCCCGCTGGAGAAGGAATCCTCCTCCGCGCTGGCAAGCTTACCCAGCACGCCGGGCACAAAACGGCTCACCGCGTCCATGATCAGCAGGGCCGGCAGTTCGCCGCCCGTCAACACAAAGTCGCCGATGCTGACCTTCCGGTCCACCCAGTGATAGATACGTTCGTCGAAGCCTTCATAATGCCCGCAGACAAAAATCAGGCCCGATTCATTTTTCGCCCAGGTTTCTGCCAGCGACTGTCGGAAGGTAACGCCTCCCGGACTCATGGCGATTACAGGAGCGCCCGGCGCTTTGGCCTTCGCTGCTTTAATCGCTTCCACCACCGGTTCCGGTTTCAGCACCATCCCCACGCCGCCCCCAAAAGGCGCGTCGTCCACCGAATGATGCCGGTCCAGGGAAAAGTCACGGGGGTTGACACATTCCATCGCAATGATGCCCGTGTCCAGGGCGCGCTTCAGCACGCTGTGACCTGCCGCGGCTTCAATCTGTTCCGGAAACAGGGTGACAAAGACAAATTTCATCGTATCTCTTCCTCATTGCCAATCCTTACGCAGGCATTTCACAAAGAACGGTTACCGTATTTCTTCCTCGTCCCATTCCGGCAGACGGACAATGATCCGCCGGTTCGGCAGGTCGATTTCCCGGATGTTTTCCGGAATGTTAGCCACCAGGATGTCCTTGCCTTCCGGGGGCTGGATCACATACACATCCCTGCTGCCGGTTTGCAGCACGTCCTTGAATACGCCAATCTGTCCGCCCTCTTCATCCAGCACCGGCAGACCGATCAGGTCGCCTACATAGTAACGGCCTTCCGGAAGCTCCGGCATATCTTCCCGGTACACGGACACTTTCTGGCCCCGGAGCATTTCCGCTTCCTCTATGGAGGTAACCTCTTTCACGGTAACCAGCATGATGTTTTTGTGAGGCCGGGCCTTTACGATCTGCAGCCGCCGGTCATCAGGCAGCAGCAGATAGTCCATATCCATAAACAGCTGCGTGTTGGAAGTCAGCGGCATAATACGTAAATCGCCCCGCACACCGTGCGGAGCGACTATCTGACCTAATACAACTTTTTGCATTGCGTTTCTCACATACGGAAAGCGATGATCTTTCCGTCTTCCGTTAAGATTTCCGCACCCATCAGCGCCTGCAGGTTGTCGCCCACTTTGACTTCAACCATGCGTTCCAACGGCGTACCATAGCCGATTTCCGCGCCAAGCTGCAGATTTTGCGCCTGCTTCAGCTGTTCTTCCGCTTCCGCTTTTGCGTCGGTACGTTTCCGGCGTTCCACCTCAATCTGCTCACGCAGACGGGGGGCTGCGGAAAGATCGTTGGCAGCCTGGTTCATCACCTGTTTCGCCTGGAAATCAAACTGATTCAGGTCTGCTTCCATTTGTTTTATTGTATTTTGGAGGTCTCCAATAATTTTCAGTTTCAAATCTTCCGTAACCTTTGCCTTCATCGCAACGGGAACACGGATCCACATAGAATCTGCCATAATTAACCACCTTTACGTTTCAGCTGTGAATCATTCACTCAACGATCTCTACGATAACTTTCACATTCTCACGGGTTGCAACCGCCTTCATAACGGAGCGGATCGCTTTTGCAATACGGCCCTGTTTACCGATTACCTTACCCATATCTTCAGGGGCAACATGGAGGCGGAGTACAGTTGTTGTACCAGTAGTTTCCTCCTCCACTGTCACTGCAGACGGATCGCTAACCAGAGACTTGGCCATAACTTCTACCAATTCCTTCATGCAAATCACGCCCCCTTACTTATTTCGCGCTTTTAACTTCCGCAAACTTCTTCATGATACCCTGTTTGCTGAACAGGTTTTTCACGGTATCAGTCGGCTGTGCGCCATTGCCCATCCATTTCAGGGCCTTTTCCTCGTCGATCTTTACGGCTGCCGGAGTGGTAGTCGGATCATAGGTGCCGATGGTTTCGATAAATCTGCCGTCACGCGGGAAACGCGCGTCAGCTACAACTACACGGTAGAACGGAGCTTTTTTAGCACCCATACGTTTTAAACGAATCTTTACTGCCATTTCAGTTTCACCTCCTTATCATGGAATTCAAACTTTTGACTTATTACCGGTTAATTCAATCGGGAGTTCAGACCTGAAACACAGCGCCGTCTCTCCCCCAGGCTTCGGAACGGTACAGTCCCTTACGCCTATTTATGCATAAAGGGAAGCATTTTGCCGCCCTTTGAAGCAAACTTGGCCATTCCCTGCATCTTCTTCATCAGCTTCTTGCTGTCGTCGAAGTTCTTCAGCAGGCGGTTCACGTCCTGAACCTTCATACCGCAGCCGGCGGCAATGCGCTTGCGGCGGCTGCCATTGATGATCTCCGGTTTCTGCCGTTCTTTCGGCGTCATGGACCGGATGATCGCTTCTACTCTGGCGAATTCCTTTTCATCCACATTGGCTTCTTTCAGCTTCTGGCTGATGCCGCCCATGCCGGGAATCATGCCCAGGATGGTATCCAGGGAGCCCAGCTTTTTAATCTGCTGCATCTGCTCCAGGAACTGTTCCAGGGTGAACTCGTCTTTCTTGAGCTTCTTCTCCATCTCCAGCGCTTTGGCCAGATCCGTGGTATCTTTGATCTTATCGATCAGGGACAGGATATCGCCCATACCCAGGATACGGGAAGCCATACGGTCCGGATAGAACGGTTCCAACGCGTCCAGCTTTTCGCCCATACCTACGAACTTCACCGGACAGCCGGTCACTTCCCGCACGGAAAGCACCGCGCCGCCCCGGGCATCGCCGTCCAGTTTGGTCACCACCAGGCCCGTCAGGCCCAGGTCTTTATTGAAGGTGTCCGCCACGGTCACGGCGTCCTGGCCGGTCATAGCGTCCACGGTCAGCAGAATCTCGTGAGGCTGTACAGTTGCCTTGATATTCTGCAGTTCTTCCATCAGTTTCTCGTCGATGTGCAGACGACCGGCGGTATCGATGATAATCGTATCGCAGGCCAGGTGCGCCGCTTTTTCCAGCGACTGCCGGGCAATCTCAACCGGCGACACCTCGTTCCCCAGAGAGAACACCGGCACGCCAACCTGCTCGCCCAGTACCTGCAGCTGGGTAATCGCAGCCGGACGGTATACGTCGGCGGCCACCAGCAGCGGGCTCTTCTTCTTCTTTTTCAGGTTGAAGGCCAGCTTACCCACCGTGGTGGTTTTACCGGTACCCTGCAGACCTACCAGCATGATGATGGTAGGCGGCTTATCCGCCACCGTCAGCTTGGCCTGGGTTCCGCCCAGGAGCTCCGTCAGCTCTTCGTCAACAATCTTGATGATCTGCTGGCTGGGGCTCAGGTTCTGCTGAATCTCCGCGCCTAACGCGCGCTCTTTGATTTTTGCGACAAAGTTTTTAACTACTTTAAAGTTTACGTCAGCCTCCAACAGGGCCATGCGGACTTCCCGAAGGGGCGCCTTCAGATCCTCTTCCGTAATCTCCTTGGTGCCGCGGAACATCTTGATTGCGTTCTGCAACCGTTCTGATAAACTCTCAAAAGCCATTCAGTTACCTGCTTTCATCATTCAATTCCTGCATAATCTCCCGCAAACGGGATATCTGTGTATCTTTATGTCTTTCTGCCACGTCATCCAGGATTGCTTCCGCTTCAACCGTCAGCATCCTCATCTTTTCCACGCGCTGCAAAAAGCCCAGCATTTCTTCGTAATGCTCCAGCGTCTGCTCCACCCGCTTCAGTAAATCGTGGATGGCCTGCCGGGACACGTTCATTTCTTCGGCGACTTCCGCCAGGGAATAATCTTCACAAAAATACAGTTCCAGGCACTGCCGCTGCTTTTCCGTCAGCAGGGCGCCATAGATTTCATACAGACTGCCGAACCGGATCCGGTCGTTAAAATCAGTTGCCGCCATTGTGTCTATCTCATTCCCTTCTGCTCAACATGAGCATTATACACGGATTAAGAAAAGCTGTCAAGTATTTTTGCTTGACAGCTTAAAATATTATGGCTTACTGTATGTAGTTTTTAATTCCAAAACTACAACCTGTTCCTTTCGTCCAAACCATCGATTTTCGTCCGAATTTAACATAATTTGGATGAAGGCTCAAGATGTTGGACGAAAGATATTACTCAAAACCCCAGTGCCTGCATCAGCTTCAGCGCCAATGGAACCACCAGCAGGCCTGGCAGGTAATTTAACACTTTCAATTTGGTTATACCCAGCATGTTAAAGCCGATGGCCAGGATCATCAGGCTGCCAGTGCAGATCAGTTCTTTTATCAGCGTTTCGGATAAATAAGGGGCAATGTATTCTGCCAGCAGCACGATACCGCCCTGAAAGACCAGCGTGAACAGCGCGGATCCCATGACGCCCACGCCCATAGCCGCCGCCATGGGGATGCCGGAAATCAGATCCAGCAGGGACTTAGTATACAGCATGCTGAAATTGCCCCGCAGGCCTGCGTCAAGGGAACCCACAATGGTCATGGCCCCCACGTTCATAATCAGGCAGGAAGTCACAAAGGCCTGGGCGATCTTCGCCCCTTCCCCTTTCCCGCTAAAACGGGAGGTCAGCCGTTCCGCAGCCCGGTTAATGCGTCCGTCCACATCCAGCAGTTCACCGATGACGATACCCACAATAGTAGATAAAATCAAAACCAGAATATACTCTTCCTCGATCATCCCCTGGATACCGATGAAGATTGTACACAGGCCAAGGCCTTTCATCATGGCATCGGAAACAGACTCGGGCAGCCCCTTGCGAAGCAGGAGCCCCACGGAAGCGCCGATCAGTATCGTAATGGTATTGACAATAACCGCAAACATTTACCCTTCTTCCTCATCCGTGGCAAATAACGCGTCCACAAACTTTTCCGGTTCAAAGGGACGGAAGTCCATGATTCCTTCCCCGATACCGATCCATTTTACCGGCAGGCCCAGCTCTTCCCGGATAGCCACCACCACGCCGCCTTTCGCCGTGCCGTCCAGTTTGGTCAGCACCACACCGGTAATCTTGGTGGTTTCCGTGAACACCTTGGCCTGGGTGATAGCATTCTGTCCGGTGGTGGCGTCCAGCACCAGGAACACTTCGTGGGGCGCTTCCGGAATTTCCCGTTTGATGATCCGGTCAATCTTGCCCAGCTCGTTCATCAGGTTAACTTTGTTATGCAGACGCCCTGCCGTATCAATAAACAGCACATCAATGCCCCGGGCCTTAGCCGCTTTCAGCGCATCAAACACAACCGCAGCGGGATCCGCCCCTTCCTCGTGGGCGATTACATCGCACTGGGCCCGCTCGCCCCAGATTTTCAGCTGGGCAGAGGCTGCGGCACGAAACGTGTCCCCTGCCGCCATCATCACTTTGTAATTAAACAGACGGAAGTAGTTGGACAGTTTGCCGATGGTGGTCGTCTTCCCCACTCCGTTGACGCCTACCACTAGAATTACGGTGGGGCGGGCTCCGATACGGGTCCGCACGCCGTCATCCTTTAACATGGCGGCAATCTGTTTCTTCAGGAACGGAAGCACATCCTCCGTCCCTTTGATTTCTCTTTTCTTAGCTGCCTGACGCACATCCTCGATCAGCTTTTCCGTAGTCTTCACACCCACGTCGGCCGTCAGCAGGATCATCTCCAGCTCTTCCAGAAAATCTTCATCCACTTTGGCAGACATACCCACCAGTTCCGTAATCCGGTCGGTGAAATTCTGGCGTGTCTTGGTCAGCCCCGACTTCAGTTTCTCAAAAAAGCCCATGGCGCTACTTCCTTTCTATATGTAAAATAAACTTTTAGTAACAATCACTACACGCTGTCCTTAACCAGCTTGTCGCTCATCTTCACGGAAAGAATCTTGGATACGCCGGATTCCTCCATGGTCACCCCGTACATTACATTGGCCGCTTCCATGGTGCCCTTCCGGTGGGTGATGACGATAAACTGGGTCTGCATGGCATAGCCTTCCAGGAATTTGGAGAAGCGTCCGATATTAGCGTCGTCCAGCGGCGCATCAATCTCATCCAGAATACAGAACGGCGAAGGATGGTAACTCAGCAGGGCAAACAACAGCGCAATGACCGTCAGCGCCCGCTCCCCGCCGGAAAGAAGGAACAGGCTCTGAAGTTTCTTCCCCGGAGGCTGCGCCTCGATGTCAATGCCGGACTCCAGAATATTATCCGGATCCGACAGTTTCAGTACTGCAGTGCCCCCGCCAAAGAGCTGCACATACGTGTTTTGGAAAAAGCCGTTGATTTTGCCGAAGGCTTCCTTGAACCGTTTCGTCATCCCCGCATTGATTTCCGAGATGACGGACTCCAGCTTGTCCCGGGCCTCGCAGAGGTCGGTATACTGCTTCTGCAAAAACTCATAGCGTTCGCTGACCGCTTTGTACTCTTCAATGGCGCCGGGGTTCACCGACCCTAAGTCATCCATCTGCCGCTGCAGCGAAGCCTGCATCCGCCGCAGGGCCGCTTCACTCTTGTCCTCCAGTACGCTTTCCGCTTTCGCCTCTTCCTTTGCTTCCGCCAGGTTCACTTTGTATTCCGAAGTCAGCTGCTCCAGCGCGTTCTGGTAATCGCTTTCCAGTTTGGCGTTGTCTACCTCGTTCTGATGCACTTTGGCTTCCGCTTTGGCCAGCTCGCCCCGCAGGGTTTTCAGCTTTTCGCCTGCCGCCCCCTGCTTTTGGGTCAAATCCAGTCGTTGCTCCGTATAATCGTGCTGACCGGTAAGGATATCTTGCAGTTCCTGCATGAGTGCCTTGCTCTGTTCCACCAGCTCTGTCTTTTTCTGTTTACTGCTTTCAATGGTCTTTTCTAACTTTTCGTGTTCGTCCGCATCCGCGTTGAACTCAGCCTGCAGCCGTCCCAGATCGCTGTCCAGCTGCTGCATGCGCTCACTTTTCAGCTGCCGCTGGGTGTTGGCAGTCTCCGCCTGGACCCGTGCATCCTGCAGCCGTAATGCCAGCGTTTCCAACGCACTCTTGTCAGACGATATCTTCTTCTGCAGCGCGTCCAGCGTATTCTTCGCTTCTTCGTTAGCCGCTTCCATCTCCTGCAGCGGCTTGCGTTTATCCGCCAGCAGCTGCCGCACGGACAGATATTCGTTTGCCAGCTGGCTGCGGGTGTCCATGGCCAGCTCCAGCGCCTCGTTCTCCCGTTTCAGCTCATCGGACAGGCGCTGCTCTTCCGCTTTCATCTCCGTCAGGCTGATGTTCTTCTGCTGCACAGTATCCCGCAACACGGAGAGCCGTTTTTCCTGTTCCTGCAGTTCATCTTCCAGGACTTCCTTTTCTTCCTGAATGGCCAGCAGGTTTTTATTGAATTTCCGTAACGCCGCTTCCTGCGCTTTCACATCCCGTTCCCGGGTCAGGTAGCCGGACTCTTTCTTCGGGCGGCTGCCGCCGGTGAGGGAACCGCCGGTATTTACCACGTCGCCGTCCAGCGTTACCACCCGGATCCGGAAGCCGCTCTTTTTGGCCGCCTCCATGGCATGATCCATGGTTTCCGCCACCAGCACCCGGCCGATAAGGAACCGGATTGCCGGTTTCACTTCTTCCTTACACTGCAGCAGGTCCGCCGCAAAGCCCCGAACCCCCGGCAGTCTGGCAAGCGCTTTTTCCTCCGCCTTCAGCACCGGTTCTTTTATGGTGTCCAGGGGCAGGAAAGTCGCCCGGCCCTCTTTGCGTTCCTTCAGATACCGGATGGCCTGCTTCGCCGCTTCCGCCGAGTGAATCACGATATTTTGAGAGCCGGCGCCCAATGCCGTTTCCATCGCAGTCACATACTCCGGTTCCACGGAAATCAGCGCCGCAGCCGGCCCGATCACATCCGCATGCCAGCTTTCCCGGCTCTGCATGACCGCTTTTACACCGAAGCCGAAGCCTTCCAGAGATTGCTGCATATCCCGCAGCAGATGCAGCCGGGATTCCACCGCCGCAATCTGGGTCTGGCATTCATTGTATTTTTTATCCACGCCCTGAAAGGCCTGACGTTTTTCCGCCGCCCTGGCCGCCAGTTCGTTTCCTTCCTTTATATAGCGGGCTATATCCTGTTCCAGTTCCCCCTTGCGGGAAATCAGCCCTCGCTGTTCTTCCGTTAATTCCGCCACCCGCTGTTCCGCGGCGTCCACGTCGTCTTTCAGCCGGTTGCGGCGGTTCATGCGTTGTTCCTGTTCCGTTTCCAGCTGCCGGATTTCATTGCGCAATTCCACCATTTTGCGCATATCTTCAAAATTGCTGTCCGTCAGCTCCTGAATCTTTGCCTCGTTATCTTTCTGGGCCTGCAGACGTTCCTGCTGCTGCTGTTCCAGATTCGTAACCTGCTCAGCCGCCTCGTCCCGTTTGGCTTCCAGCACGTCAAACTCTTTGGCCAGCGTTTCCATCTGGGCCGTCCACTGCTTGATCTGTTCCTGCAGCTTCACGTCGCGTTTTGCAATATTGCCCTGCTGCCGGATGCTCTGCTCAATACGTTCGTCCAGCACGGCGTCTTCGCCCTTGATGGCTTCCAGCGCCTTTTCTTTTTCTGTGATGCCGGCCTGGATGTGGGACACCTGGTCGTTCAGCGCGTCCAGCTCCTGCTGCAATTCGGTCAGGAACGCCTCCTGCTCGCTCACTTCTGTGCTTTTTTCCAGAAAGATGAGGTTGCAGTCCTCCTGCTCCTGCTGCAGTTTGGCCCGGGCCTGCTCGATGGTTTCCACCCGCTGCACGAATTGGGTCAGCTTGCAGAGCCGCAGTTTCCCGTTCAGTTCGTTGTAGCGCATGGTTCGCTCCGACTCGATCCGCAGCGGCTCTACCCGGCTCTCCACTTCGCTCTTGATGTCGTTGATGCGGGTCAGGTTGTTGGCCGTATCGTCCAGACGGCGCGTGGCTTCCTTCTTCCGCATACGGAACCGGGCGATGCCTGCCGCCTCCTCAAAGATAGAGCGCCGGTCTTCCGGACGGCTGTTCAGGATTTCGTCGATTTTATTCTGCCCGATGAGAAACATGGCGCCTTTGCCCATGCCCGTATCCGCCAGCAGATCCAGTATATCCTTTAATCTGCAGTTTTTCTTGTTGATGGCGTAATCGCTGTCGCCGGAACGGTACAGGCGACGGGTGATGCTCACCTCGTCAAAATCCAACGGCAGCATGTGGTCCCGGTTGTCGAAGACCAGGGTCACTTCTGCCACGCCTAAGGCACGGCGCCTGCTGGTACCTGAAAAGATAATATCTTCCATTTTGCTGCCACGGAGATATTTGGCGCTCTGTTCGCCTAACACCCAGCGCACCGCATCGGATATATTACTTTTGCCTGAACCGTTGGGTCCTACCACGGCGGTGATGCCCGCGCCGAATTCGAGGACGGTGCGGTCCGCGAAGGATTTGAACCCGAAGGCTGTAACTGATTTTAAAAACAAATTAAATCACCTGTATACTAAAAATGGATTTAGTAAGTCAGGAAAAGACTTCGCAAAACCGTGTATGATTGCTATTCCATGGACTCATTCGCCTATGGCTTCGAAACTCGGGGCTGCGCCCCTCAGACAGTCTCGCCATAACGGCGAATTTCATCTCATGGAATAACGCAATCATTCCCGATGTTTTGCTTCAGTCTTTTTCTGACTACAAATTCTATTTACTCTTTATTGTTTCTCTTTTTCGCCGCTTTTTTGGCCTTTTCTTTTAATGCCATGGAGGCTTCCCGGGCTGCCTGGCGGCTGACCTGCCGGCGGTTGGAGCCGGTCTTCGGGGCATGGCGTTTGTCCGCGACGGAGTTGCGGCCTCTGGATTTCGGGGCTTCTTTTTTCTGTTCCGCTTCCCGTCTCCGGGCGGCGGCGATCCGGGTCCGGCGCACGATTTTGCGGCCGGTTGCCGTCTGCTTTTCCAGTGTCACACCCAGCTTTTTCTCTATATTGTGCAGCCAGCGCAGTTCTTCCGGCGTGTACAGGGTAACGGCGACGCCGTCTTTGCCGGCGCGGCCTGTACGGCCTACCCGGTGCACATACCAGTCCGCGTCATGGGGCACGTCGTAGTTGATGACGTGGGTCACGCCTTCTACGTCCAGTCCCCGGGCCGCAATATCGCTGGCCGCCAGAATCTGGATTTTGGCGTCACGGAACTCTTTCATCACCGTTTTACGTTTTGCCGCGCTCATGTCGCCGGTGAGCACGGCCACATTATAGCCATGCTCGCCCAAAAAGGCGTCCACTTCTTTCGCCCGCTCTTTGCTGATGCAGAAGACCAGCATCAGATAGGGGTTCAGGCGGTCGATGAGCTTCATGAGAAGCTCCGGTTTCTTTTCTTCCGTGGTGCGGATGCAAATCTGCTGAATCGCCTTTACCACCGTTTCTGCCGGCGTAACATCAATGACCTGACAGTTGGTGGTCATGCTCCGTCCCAGCTTGTTGATTTCTTCCGAAACGGTAGCGGAACACAGCATGGTCTGCCGTTCCGGACCGGTCATGGCAATCAGCTTCGCCGCATCGTCCATAAAGCCCTGGGCCAGCATTTCGTCTACTTCGTCCAGCACCAGGAACTTGACGCCGCCCAAGTCCGTATTGCCTTTTTCAATATGGTCCAGCAGTCGTCCCGGGGTGCCAATCAGCACCTGGGCCTTGCCTGCCAGCTTGTTCTTCTGGGTTTCAAAATCACGGCCGCCGATGACCGCCAGCGTAGAGATCTCCAGTCCTTCCAGCACCTGCTTCATCACTTCATTGACCTGCTGGGCCAGTTCCCGGGTCGGCGTGATGACCAATGCCTGCACGTACTTTTTAGCCGGGTCGATCTTCTGGGCCAGGGGGATCAGAAAGGCCAGCGTCTTACCGGTTCCCGTCTGGGCCCGGGCCAGCACGTCCCGCCCTTTCAGCAAAGCAGGAATCGCCTGCTGCTGCACCGGCATGGGCGTTTTAATCCCCATCTTCTGCAAATTTTCCCTCACTTTGGGAAGTACGTTTATCTGTTCAAAAAAAGTGCTCATTTTTTACCTCTGTAAATCCTTAACTAAAATTGAAGTATAGCAGCCCATAACTCTGCTGGCACGATACTGCGTCTTATGGTTTTCTCTTACTCTCTGCGCTGTGCTGCCACAGATACCACACGGCCAGACTCCGCCAGGGCCGCCAGGGTTCCATCAGTTTGTTCAGCTGTCCCCGTTTGGGAACTTCTTTCAGTTTGCACAGCTTCTGCATTTCCTTTTTCAGCAGAAAATCATCTCCCGGCAACACATCCGGGCGGCACAGGGAAAGTAGCAGGAACATTTCGATGGTCCACTGTCCCAGCCCACGCACGGTTTTCAGCAGCTTGACGATCTGGGCGTCCGTCATCTCTGCAAAAGCCGTAAAATCAATGGTACGGTCCAACACCAGCCGGGCGAATTCCTTCATGTACGTTATCTTGATTGCCGAGAGGCCGCAGGTAGCAATGGTCTCGTCCGTGAGAGCCAGCAGTTTCTCCGGCATCACCGGGTTCCCCGCCAGATGTCGCAGCTGTTCCATGATCTTCGCGCTGGACTCCGGGGGCAGCTGCTGGGCCGCGATACCCGTCAGCAGCACCTCAAAATACCGCTCCAGTCCATCCGGTTCCAGCGTACAGTGTCCGTATTCGTTTATGAAAGGAAGCAGCTCTTTTGCATTTTCACGCAAAAAAGATTCACCGGCCAGCCAGTCTGTGGTCTTACGCATGACACGACCTCCGTGTTTATACTAAATCAAGCGCAAACTATCCCATATTAATTAGTATATTATACCACAAATAATCAGGTTCATTCAATATAAAAGTATGCCATTTCAGGCAAAAGAAAGAGCCAGGCCGTCTGGTCTGGCTCCTGTATCAACTTCTTAATGCAAGCAGAAGATATTCCCGTCACCACATTCTCTTTACCGTAACCGTACACGACCAGTCCTTATCGTGACTTCCCCGCTGGAAGGTTGCGTCGCCGCCTACCGTCCAGCCTTTGGCTACTTCAGCCTCCCCGCCGATGGACAGCACAAAGTGGGTTTTGTCCTGTACGTTCCGCATGTCGTAGGTGTTGGCCTGATTGCCCATGTAACTGTACCGCAGTTTCGGTTCTGCGCCTGCAAAGGCGTGCTTCACCCCGGCCCGGATGGCGTAGCTTCCCCCGGCCAGGTAGCGTTTAAATTCTACACCGGCTCCCATGCCGAAGTAGTCGTTGTGCTTGCTGTCCACTACCTGATTATATATTCCGGCCCCGTCTTCCCGGTAGCTGTTCTGCCATAATCTTGATAACTGCGCATTCACATAGGGCCGCACATGCCAGGGCACATTTTTCTCCGCCTGCAGGTCGTATAAATATTCCCCACCTAATTCCAGGATGCGGCTGTGGTAATCCGCTCCGGCAACCAGATTCTGATTCCGGATGCCACGGCGCAGCTTGTTCCTAAGCCAGCCATAGTCCAGATAGACTAAACCTTCACTCCTGCCTTTGCTGTACCCGCCATACAAACCGAACCGCACATCCCGCAGTTCATTGCTGGCGGTGTTGTCGGAAAAACTGGTTTTGCCGTATCCGGCGAACACTCCGGCACGCCCTCATCGCTGCTGTCTTCCAGATGCTGCATGGGAATATTGGCTTTCGTCTCCTTCGCCGTAAATGCCTCTGTCAGCCGGGAAGACAGCAAATGCTGGATCACCGTGCTGCGCTGGGCCAGCGCCATACTTTTCGCCGACGCATTGGACCCAATGGAAGACAGGGTTTCTCTGGCTTGTGCCGGCATCAAAGAGAACAGCGGCCGCATTTCATTGCGGCGGGCGTCACCGTTTGCCGTCAGGTTATTGTACATCGCCATCATGGCGCCGTAGGTTTCTCCCTGCACCGCATCCGTTTCTCCCAGATTGTTGGCCTCTTTACCGGTCACTACCACCGTATTCCCTTCCACCGCGCCGATCTGATCCAGCATACCGAACTGGGCGGGCGCGTTTTCTGTATTCTTTACGGAGCCATACACCTCATCTGCCTGCACTACGGCAACCTTTTCATCCGGCAGTAATTGATCCGCAACAATCGTCGAACCGTTGATGTTCGCACTGCCGATCACCTCAATGGTACCGGCGCTGCCGCCTGCCACGCCCTGCAGCGTGCCATCCGACAGCAGATCGCCGTCAATGGTCATAGACGATTCACTGTCAACGGCCCCAATGGTACCTCTGTTGATAAAGTATCCCTTATCCGTATCATCCAGTTTGGAAGCAAAATCCGCCGCCACCAGACGGCTCATATCGTTGACTATATAACTGCCGCCTAATAATGAAGCATCCCGGTCCACATACACGCCCACCACATTGGCCTTGCCGCCGTAGGTCAGTACGCCGCTGTCCACGTTCAGTTTCATGTTGTCCGGACCGGTGATGTTCCCGTCATATTCCATCGTCGCCGCAAAATTCAGGTTCGTCACCAGATCGGGAATGTAGGCATCGTAGTCATAGCCGTTCTCCCCGGTTTTCCCGTTGTACTGGATACGCAGCGGCCCTTTCCATGTCGAATCCTCTTCTTCCACACCGTCATAGCTGCCATCTGTATTGAAATACTTCCAGTCGCTGGTGATGTTTCCGCGAATGGAGGCCCCTTCTTTTATGTTGATGTTCTGTACGAAGGCATTTTTGCCGATATAGATTGCATTTTCCCCACCGGACAGGGACCCGGTGAGATTGTATTCCGTAACCTGGGGCCCGTTCAGCTCATCGGCTCCCGCATTGTATTCATTCTCATTCATGCCCGTCAGGTTCCAGTTTTCAGGATTTTTAATCTCACCGGTCTTCTCATTCACACTCCGCTTGTAACGGATATAGGAACCCCGGTATTCATCATCCGCGCCGTTACTGCTGGAACCGAAGTCAAAACAAATACCGGTACCCCCCTGGCCGTTAGCAGTCACCGTGCCCGCCTGATTCACCACCTGGTCGCGGCCGTAGGCGATCAGGATGCCATTGCCCCGGAGACCATCCGCATGGATGTTCGTATCCTCGGGAATGATCAGCGTATTCTGCATGCCGTCCACCCGGATACCGGTAGCCCCCGTGCCGTTGGTCAGTATATCCGCCGCCTGGGTCAACGTATTACGGGATCCGTAGATGTGCAGGCCGATCCCCAGCGGCACCGTGCTGGGCGTTCCTTCCACATAGGCCGTACCCTCTTTATTCCGGGCAAAATAGCCCTGGGTATTGGTAAAGGTCGTTCCATTCCCGTAAACGGAATGCCCGAAATAAGCCTCCCGGTCGATGTCATAGCCCAGGTCCTGCATTACGGCCAGTTCCGCTTCCATAAAGGACGTGTAGTTGCTGTATTCCCGGTGACTCATCATACCGGCCGTCTGCAGATGAGAACCATCAAACCCTCTGCTCTCCCAGCCATTGACAGGGATGCCGTCGACACCAAAGAACGTAGCGCCTGCCAGAGCATCCGTTACATGCGGACCCACAAAATAAGCTTTCCCGTTTTTCCCGGAAGCATCTTCTCCTTTATTCTGGTTGTTTACAATAAAGAAATCGCTTTCCTTCACGCCGGGATCCGCTTTCTTTTTTTTCGCAAAATCCGCCGCCGACAGAATTTCCATCCCCGGTTTTGCCGGATTCAGGTTCTGGTCAGCCAGATGCAGGTTCCAGGAATCCGGATCCGTAACCTCGGCACTGAAACAGATCGACGTTTCCCCTTTCGTCCCGGGTTTATTTACATCATCCAGTCTCTTGCTGATGCCCAGGGCATGACCCAGCTCATGGCGAAAGGTAGCTACAAAATCCGCCGCCTGCTCGTTGGAAGGCAGCACCGTATCCGTATCCACCCACCAGCCGTCTACCGTTCCCTCGCGGTCTGCGCCAAAAAACTGACCTATGTAGATGACGCTGAACCCATAATCCCCCAGAGGCGGGTTCTTGGATTCCCCGATTTCTTTTGTCATCCGGAGCAGCTTTTTTCCGTCCTGCAACTGCTGTGGCACAAAATTAGACTTAACTTCCTTTAACTTTTCCTTTCCCGGTACATAACACGACGTGCTCGCGTAGGCATTCTGCTCATTGACCAACGTAGTCACAAACACCTGCCATGGCGTCTCATTTTTCGCTTTCGGGCCGATCATCCCCGTCCAATAGGATGTACTGGATTTCACCGGCTGAATCAGGGAAGAGTCCAGCGTATAACCGGCCTTGGACACAAAACCATCAATTCCCTCACCCTTGGTCAGGAATTGCATTTCCACAATCGGCTTTCCGTTGTTATACACATACTCCGGCGGCATTTCAAACGCATGGCCATACCCGGGCGTGGCCAACAGCGCCGTCATGACGGCTGCCGTCAACAGCTTTTTCCTGCTGTATTTCTTTCTCATAAACACGGTTCCTCTTTCTTGGTGGTATCTATCCTGTTACACCATAAATCACAACCTTAACAGTAGTATTATATCACACAAAACACAATCGGAGTTGGAAAGTTCTATCTTTTCAGGGTTATCTCCGTCTCGTCCTGTTCAATTGCCCATAAACAAAAAACCTGCCCTTTCACTGAAAGGACAGGCAATTTTTTACTGGTGCCGGGGACCGGAATCGAACCGGTACGGGTATCTCTACCCGCGGGATTTTAAGTCCCGTGCGTCTGCCAGTTCCGCCACCTCGGCAGAAGGTATGGAGGCGACACCCGGAATTGAACCGGGGATAAAGGTTTTGCAGACCTCTGCCTTACCGCTTGGCTATGTCGCCGTACCTACTCTGTATATGGCAGCGGTTGCAGTCTCCCGGACTTTCGGCCCGGGCTGCGGAATTACACTGCCCATACATGAAAAGGATTTCTCCTTTTATAAACAATGGAGCGGAAAACGAGACTCGAACTCGCGACCCCAACCTTGGCAAGGTTGTGCTCTACCAACTGAGCTATTTCCGCAACATGGTGCCTCAGCACAGAATCGAACTGTGGACACAGGGATTTTCAGTCCCTTGCTCTACCAACTGAGCTACCGAGGCATAATGGCGACCCGGACGAGACTCGAACTCGTGACCTCCGCCGTGACAGGGCGGCATTCTAACCAACTGAACCACCGGGCCGTTTTTTCATCAAGCATTATTAGTATAGGTTATTTCTTCGTTGCTGTCAAGCTTTTTTACAAAAACGCGGCACAATTTCATGGAGCGACGTCCGGATATCCCAACTGTCTTGCCAGTTCCCGCAGATACGGTTCCAGCCTTTCCTCCAGCAGCTCTTCCAGATCCACCAGCTTTTTCGCGTCAAAATCGTGGATCGTGTTGGGGATATACCGGATCTTATTTTCCGCATAGAACATGTTGCGCACCTGGTTATACAGGAACACCACCTCGCTGCCCGTGGCAAAGTCCGCATAGTCCAGAATAATCGTGCAGTTGTTGAGGAACGGCAGCGGATACTGGGGGATGATGAACTTCTCAAAGGGCCCGATCCGTTCCGGCAGCTTGTCCGGAAAATGCCAGTCAAAGATGCCCTTATGCTCCAGCACGAAATGCGAATGGGGAATATGGGTGGGCGTCGTCTCCTCCACCAGCCGGTCTATATACCGGTTGATCCATTCCTCAAACTGGTCCTTGTCCCGTGTGATGTAACGGAAATCCCGGTACCGCTGCAGCCCCACCTGGCGGACGGGCACATAATCAAAGGTCTCATCCGTATAGACCAGCTCCAGCCGTCGCCGGGCCGGTACATTCTCATAGGCCGCCAGCATGTACTCATGCCGGAACTGGCACCCTCCTTCCTTAAACGTAAAACCATGCAGCTCCCGGGGCAGCTTCTGCAGAAACTCCCAGTTCGGGCGCCGCGCCTTGATCACTTCAAAATCTTCCGGTTTTGGCATAACGATATTCACGTACCGCAGCGTTTTCTTCCCGTTCTTCCGCCACGCCGGCCCATGACCTGGGCAACGGGATACAGGCTGCCTCCCCCACGGGCGCAGCCTGTAGAACGGTCATCAGATCTGCGGTTTTCCTTCCATTTTATTTAACAGATTACCCAGGGTCCATTTAATGGTATCCGAGGGTTCTTCCGCCAGTCCCAGGGGTTTCAGGTCCGTTTCCCGCAGGAACCGCCGGATAAACTTGTTGCCGTCGGAATTGTAGGCATACATATCCGCATAGGCAAAGGTCCTTACATAGGTTTCCATGTCATGATCAAAAGGCGAATGGCTGGTTACCATGTAGGAATCCATCCGGTGCACCACCATCACCACCAGGGCGCCGCAGCCCGCCTGTTCCGCCGCCGCCTTCATGGCTTCCTTGTCCGGCTTCGGGTTTTTGGCGAACATCTCATCCACCGCGGCATTGGCCTTGGTGTTGTCGTCCATCAGCCGGTAATAAGGCACATGGTAATCCATCTTCACCATCTGGATCCAGCCCCGCATATCCGCCCTGCTCACGCTGCGGGTGCGGTCGATGACCACAAAATTCACCGGCTTCGTCTCAAAGGCCTCCGCTTTTGGCATACCCAGCACCGGCACCCCTTCCAACGGGGAAATATCCCCGGCGACGCCGCTGCACAAGACTGCCAGCATCGCCAGCAGCAAAAACAGTTTCTTCATTTTCTATCCCCTCCTGCCAATCCGAAATCCATGCTTTCTTCCAATATATAGTATCTGAAACAGGATTGACTCTTTTACAACCCGGGATTAGTATACAAAACAATTGTGTCATTTTTATGGAACCGGGAAGGGCAAACCGAAATCCCCGCAAGCCACGACACCTTCACAAAACACCTGCCGCAGCCGCGCGCCCTTTGGCTCCGCCACGCATCCGCTATTTCCAGATATCCACCGCGGTGCCGTGTCCCAGGGGACCCACGCCCAGATAGTCCGCCAGGGTCTGGCCGATATCACTGAAAATCTTAAAAGGCGGAAGCTGCTGCGGTTTCACATTCTGTCCGTAAAACAGCACCGGAATCTTTTCCCTCGTGTGATCCGTTCCCTTCCAGGTAGGATCGCAGCCGTGGTCCGCCGTCACCAGCAGCACATCGTCCGGCTGCAGCAGCGCCCACAGTTCCGGCAGACGGCTGTCGTAATACTCCAGCCCTTCCCCGTAACCCAGGGCGTCCCGGCGATGGCCGAAGGACGAATCGAAATCCACAAAATTGGCAAACACCAGCGTCCGGTCCGGCGCATCCTTCACTGCTTGCAGGGTGGCGTCAAAAATCTTATCCAGCCCCGCCGCGGGATAATGCTTCGTAATGCCCCGGTGGGCGAAAATATCGGCGATCTTCCCCACCGCATACACGTTGCCCCCCGCCGCCACCAGTTTATCCAGCAGCGTGTCCTCATGGGCCGGCACCGCATAATCGTGACGGTGGGCCGCTACCCGCTGAAAATCATCCGCCTTTGTGCCCACAAAAGGACGGGCGATGACCCGGGCGATCTTATAGGGCTTCACCAGTTCAAAGCTCAGCTTGCAGAGATCATACAGCCGTTCCAGGCCGAAGCTCTCCTCGTGGCAGGCGATCTGCAGCACGCTGTCCGCCGACGAATAGATGATGGGCTTGCCGGTACGCATATGCTCCTCGCCCAGCTCTTTGATGATCTCCGTACCGCTGGCCAGCTTTTCCCCCAACACTCCGGGCAGGTTTCCTTCTTTTATAATAGCATCCACCAGCTCCTGTGGGAAACAGTGGGGCCGGTCGGGAAAATAGCCCCAGTCAAAATCTACCGGCACACCGGCGATCTCCCAGTGGCCGCTGAGGGTGTCCTTTCCCTTGCTCACCTCCGACGCGCAGGTATAGGCCGCCTTCACCCGGCCGGCATTCAGGGACAAATCTTCCAGCGGCTTATCGGAAATGGTATGGGCCATGTCTTCCCCGGTGCTGAGCCAGTGGGCCGTTTCCAGCCCCATGACCGCCAGGTTCGGCAGCGCCAGATACCGGGGCGAGCCGTCCGGGTTCTTCCGGTTCTCCGCCATCCATTGCACAATATGTCCTAAGGTATCGGACCCCTTATCCCCAAAGGCCGCCGCGTCACGGGCCCAGCCGATTCCAAAGGAATCCAGCAGCGTAATGATCACACGAGCCATCACAGCACCTCCAGCATCTGCTGCGGATTCTCCGCCGCCTTCACCTTACCGAACGCCTTTACGATGACGCCCTTTTCATCGATTAAATAGGTAGAACGGACCACGCCCATGGTCTTCTTCCCGTACATATTCTTCTCCTGCCACACATCATAGGCCTGGAGCACCTTCAGTTCCGTATCCGACAGCAACGTAAAGGGCAGGTTATATTTCTCCTGAAACTTCTTATGGGACGCCACGCTGTCCTTGCTGACGCCCAGCACCACCGCGCCCTTCTCCCGGAACTGGGGGAACAGCTCCCCGAAATTGCAGGCCTGCTTCGTGCAGCCCGGGGTATTATCCTTCGGGTAAAAATACAAAACGACTTTCTGTCCCCTGAAACTTTTTAAGGAAACCTGATTCCCGTCCTGGTCCGGCAGGGTAAAATCCGGCGCCACGGTTCCAACTTCCAACATAGCGATTCCTCCTGTAACCCGCAGTCACATTTCACACACACACGATCACACAGGAAAACCTTTCTCTGTGATTCCGAACAAAACTTACACCTTATCCGCGGCAATGAGCTTTTCCAGGGCCCGCTTGGCCACCTTCTGGAACCGCTGCTCCGCCTTTTTATATACGCCGGGGGGCGCTACGGACTCGCTGTCCGTCCGCTTGGCCACCACGCCGCAGATGGCCCCGGCCCGAAGCCCGTGGACGCTGCACAGGGTCAGCAGCGTGGACGCTTCCATCTCAAAATTGGTACAGCCCAGAGCCTGCCATTCCTTCAGGCTCCCCTGCAGCCGGCGCAGCACATAGCCGTTTAAACTGTCGTAACGTTCCTGTCCGGGCCAGAAGCTGTCCGTGGTGACGCCAATGCCCATACCGAAGGGCACCTTCAACTCCCTGGCCGCATCCCGCAGGGCGATGGTCACATCCAGATCCGCCACCGCCGGGTACTCGATGGGCGCATAGGCCCTGCTGGCCCCGTCCATCCGCACGCAGGCCTTACAGATGACCACGTCCCCCAGATTGATCTCTTCCTGCAGGGAACCGGTGGTGCCTACCCGGATAAAGGTAGTGACGCCCAGACGCCCCAGCTCTTCCACCACAAAGGTGATGTTGGGGCCGCCCATGCCGCTGCTCATCACCAGCACCGGCTCCCCCTTCACACGGGCCAGCCAGCTGGTAAACTCACGGTGGCTTGCCAGAAACACGGCCTTCTTGTCCAACGCTTTGGCCAGGCCTTCCACCCGTCCCGGATCCCCGGGTACCAGGGCATATTTGGCGCCCTGCAGCATCTCCACCGATAAACCAACGTGATACAGCACTTCACCGGGTTTTGCGTAATTCTTCATAGCACAGTCCACCTTTCGTTGTGATTGATTTGACGCATTCTGTCTGTTCCTCTGCTCCGGAGCCGAAGCGCCGTACCCGGCATCTCCGGGCGCAGGCAACCTACAGGGCGCGAATTCGCAGTCTCTATTGTTTATTATATCACATACGAAGAGACAGGACACGAGAAATTGGGGAAAATGATAATCCCCCGCTGTGTAAAAACAATGTCATTAAGTTAAGCATGACAGGGGGTAAATCGGATTTTAGCTTATTAAAGTGGCAGTCAAAACTCGTTAAGTTAAGAAATCCGAAAGAAAAAACGTCTTGGTTTTATAAGCCAAGACGTTTTAATTTTGAGGATAAACCTGCTGATAACCAGTTATTTTTTAATTTTAGGCATAGCAAACAGACCGGTGCCGGTCTGATATAAAATAATATGAAATTGTCAGATGTGTCAGGCTACTCGATATATGAAGTACACTGGTGATTTTAGTCTAATTTTTCGTGGGTCTTTTCTGCCGGGACGTATTGCTTGTGTGTATCGTGATAATTCAGAACATAGTCGTTGGAATGATAGTATTTTGTTTTTGAAAAATGAACGTACAATAGTAACCGCCATTTTGAAATCAATGGCGTAATCATGTTTAGTAATTCGATTAGGTAATTCTACTTCGTTTCCACAGGCAGCAACAATATTGTACATGACTAAATGAGCATACAGTTCCTGTAAAACAAAATCGTCTTGTTTACTGTGGAACTGGATAGCTCCTAAAGCATATTTCAGACTGCGGAATGAAATTTCAATGTTCCAACGTCTTCCATACAGGTCTTTTATATCATTGGCAGAAAACTGGTCAGAAGGGAGATTAGTGATAATCACTTCCCACTTGTTTTCGCCTTCTTCGTTGATTTTAACTTTTATTGCACGGAAATGGACGATACAGGCTTCTTCGAAATCCCATCGTTTCTTTCTTGCCTTTATCCCGTCTTCAGTAAGGTCATCTTCAGATTTATAGCCTTTTTTAACAATTTGAAGAGAACGGTATCCAGCATTAAGATATTTTTTCCTCTGGTAGGGAGTAACTGGAATATCAAACCACTGGTCACATTCTTCATCAGGTAATGCACCAATTTCGGGGATAGAATTATCTCTACCAATGGGACTACGTAATACGTAGTATCCACCGGAACGGTTACCATGTTCAATCAGGTTATAGCTGATATAGCCCCTGTCCATAGCAACAATTTGCTTGGCACGGATGTGACTATCAATCAATTTTTCACCCCAAAGACGTTCGTTACCACCGATACCGTGTTTCGGACCTGCAAAACAATCAATATATTGTTTATTTAGAACATCATAAATAATATTGGCATGGAGCAGACAATAAGATTTAGCATCTTCTCCGTCTTTGCGTGTTTGATGTCTTTTCACAAAGCATTCGCTTTTTGGATTAGCAGGAAAACAAAAAGAAGAACCGTCGATAGCAACTACCTGATAACCTTTAAAAGTCTTTTTATTGCTGATTTTATTTAATTTTAAGAGCATATCATGAAATACTTCCGGTTTTAACTTGTTCCGCTGTTGTACAAAAGCAGATGCACTCATGCGTTCTTCGATATTAGGAAAACTCTTAAACAGTTCAGCGTTGATTGAGTTTCCTTCCATTTCAAGAATGAGTTTCAGAAGCTTTTGCGGAGGAAGTTTGCGATTACGGATAAAATCTTTACCGGGATTTTTGCAGTATTTCTGAATATTTGATGTAGTATCTTCGATGAGGTTATTCAGCATCTGAATCGGATTAGAATTAGTGATTGAGTTCATTAAACCTCCGTAATTTTAGAAACGGAGGCACACGAAAAATCCCATAAAGCCGCTTGACAAGCCGGATTTCAATGTTTTATAATATAACCAAAGGGGTACAATACGTGTGCCTCAGTTTATTTACCAGAACGTCGGAGGGTCGCCAAACTTTATCCGGCGTTCTTTCATTTTGCTTACGCCTGTTGGGTAAGCAGGGCTGGTGGGGTCGCCAAACTACACCAGTGATAATTCTACAAAATATAACATATTTTTAAAATCATTTTCGTTTAAACATCAGGTTTCGCCGGGGCTTCGTCGTGTCGCCCCGGTTTTTTATTCTACAATATATTATATCATATCAATTTTAAATTTTCAATGTTCTTTACTAAGTGCAGTATACTAAGAAATTTTGTATTACGTCAACAGGTTACGGAATATGTTGTGGTTTTTCGATTAAATCTTTTAAATGGTCACTATATGTTGATTTGATAAAGTCCATTTTTATTCTACAGCAAATTGTGAACAGTTTGTGAATTGTTTGTAGAAGATTAACAAAATGAAAAAACGCATTAAAATTGCTTGTAATGTGGGTTTTAAGTGCTTTAAAAAAGTAAAAGATGATAGTATTTTGATGAAAATATTATCATTTTATTTGTGGAAGCTATTGCATTTTTGATTAATAATGTTGTATAATGGGTAAAATTGTGAACGGGGGTAAAACTATGGGAAGACCAGCCAAAGATGGCAGATTTGCCAATTTCTATATGGATGCTACGTTGATTGATAAGCTAAACAAAGTCGTTGAACTGACGGGAAAGAGCAAGACTGCTGTATTGGAAGAAGCATTACGGCAGTATATTGAACCGTTTTGTAATATGGAAGGCAATATCGAACCGAAAGAGGCTGTCTATGTTCCTACCGGACAAGCTTGCGTGATACTGGCGGTTGAGCAGGTTGTACAAAGGAAATATTACAGGATTTTGGTAAACGGGGAAATCAAGAGTGTCAGGGCATGGGATGTTGTGATTAATAAATAATTTAACTATGGTTATGTTACACAAAAAAGAAGTCCCGGACGGCGATAAGCCAATCCGGGATTTTTCATAATATCAATTTTATATAGGTTTTATATCGGCTTGATAATCGCCCCCTTCAAACTATATCGAAAACTACAGATTACTCTTTTTGTCTTGTAGCAATATCTTTATCAATGCTCATAATCAATTCCCGTTTAGTATGTTCATGAAAATCAGAACAACCTGTTATTACATTAACAGCTTCCCACCAAACACAACGGTCAGGTTCATAATAACCATGATTAATAAGCCGATAGCCACAATATTCATATTCACCACAACGAATCCGTTTTGCCCGATTTTTCACAGTTATCCTTCCTTATACAATTTAATCCGTCGTATCACATTCAGCCTTTAACCACTCTTCCCAATCTTTTACAGTCCAATCTTTACGGTTTTGACCGTATACATCACACTTTGTCGCATAATAGATTTGATATGCAATCCATCTTGCTTTTGCGTTCGTGGACAACTCGCAAAACCATTGCTCATGATTTTTCTTTTTGATAACAGTTTCATTACTATTCATTTTATCATCCTCCCATACATCGCAAACCGAACTCCACATCTTAATACACCACCTTTAACCACTCCGTTTATTGCTTTTCTTTACAATTACATTATACCAAAGTCGGGGGAAAGATTATATGCAGAACTAACACCAACACTCACTTCTACCACCATTTCTGTTTTTACTTTTGTTTTAAGTTATGTAATTATGAAAACGAAAAAAATGATTATTAAAATCTTTTTTGTGATATAATGTTCTTACATACAATATGGAATGGGTGAAACTGTTGGTTAAATTCTTTTGGTTGAAAGACTAACTATTAAAAGTCAAGCTCCAAATTGAGAAAATTTGGGATTGGAAGAAGTTGCAAAACGGCATAACAAAACAGAGCGACTTCTGGCG
>NZ_CADBFF010000027.1:0-34456 GCF_902793885.1 uncultured Succiniclasticum sp. | reverse complement strand
GCAAATCGCTTGTATAAAGACAGAGTATTTAAATTTATTTTTGGAAATCCTGAGAACAAAGAGTGGACGTTGTCACTGTACAACGCCGTGAACGGATCGAACTACAGCAACCCGGACGATATCCAGTTCAACACCATCGAGGACGCGGTGTACATGAGTATGAAGAACGACGTGTCGTTTATCATACTGGATGAGATGAACCTGTGGGAGCATCAGAGCAGTTTCAATCCCAATATGCCGATGCGTTTTCTGACGTATGGTACGCAGTTGTATGAAAAGTTCACTGCAACAAGCGGGTATTATAAGTTCAGCAGAAAGCTTCAACGTTTACCGAAACCGCATTGTATCTGTTTTTACAACGGAACCGAGGAGCAGCCGGAGCAGCAAGTACTGAAACTCAGCGACGCGTTCGGCGGGGAAGGCGACATTGAAGTCAAGGTGAAGATGCTCAATGTGAATTACGGAAAGAACCGGGCGTTGATGGAGACTTGTCAGCCGCTGCGTGAGTACGCGTGGCTGGTGGATAGGGTTCGGGAGCACCAGCGTGTGATGCAGAACCTGGAAGCGGCGGTGGACGCTTCGATTGATGAAATGCCGTACAGTTTTGTAATCAGAACGCTGATAGAGGCACACAGGGCGGGGGTGAAGAAGATGTTCCTTACCGAGTATGATGAAGAGAAAATGAAAGAGCAGGAACGCAAGGAAGCATTTGCGGATGGTGTCGCTGAAGCGAATGAAAGAATGGCAGTAGATATGCTTAGGGACGGAGAACCTCTCGCAAAAATCTTGAGGTACAGCAGACTTTCTGAGGAATATATCCGCAAACTCGCCAAGTCCCTCGGTGTGGCGGTGATGTAAGAATGGAGGAATTGATACGTGACCTGGGAAATAGATTTGAGCATAATTCAGGAAGATGCAGAGAAGAAGGGCATCGCTTTAGGTGAAAAACAAAATGCTCTTGCAAATGCCAAAGCCCTGAAAAAGCAGGGCAAGCTGACTGATGCGGAAATCTGCGAAGTGACGAAGGTTCCACTGCAGGTTGTAGCAGCGATGCCGGCGGTTTAACACTAACGGGTAAATTAGAATAATACGATTTTATAAAATAATAATGTAGATTGGATATGCTTCTGCAGTGCCTGTCAGAAATGGCAGGCACTTTTTATTTCCGCGCAAAAGGAGTTTGTAAAAGACCCTCTTTGCATTACCGCTTATGAGCAGAATCAGCGTTTACATAAAAAAGCACAAAGCTATTGGCGTAGCTCTGTGCTTTTAAATTTCGATATTTCCTGAAACGCTTAACGTGTCGATTTAACTTCATCCATGCAGCCGCTCAGCTTTGCGTTCCAGATTCGTTCAAACAAATAGGCGGCGCCGCGGATGCCGCAAAGGGGCGAGTCGGTGGCGATGATTTCGTGATAGGCGGGCAGCACGATGTTGCAATTCACGAAGGGTTTCTTTAAACGTACGAGACGGCTTGCTTCCAGAGAAGAACCCATTACCAGACCGCCGCTCCAGTTTTCAAAGGTTTCTTTCATGGCCCCGTCGTCTTTACCTGCAATGCAGATTTTAGTGGCAGCTTGAGGACGCAACGCTGTGTCCTGGGTAAAATGGATCACCAGATTGCCTGTGTCGGCCCATTCGTCCCGGACTGCTTCGGCGATGCCTGCCGCTTCCGAAGGCGGCGCGGCGATGAGAATGTTGTCGAACCACAGAGGTCCCCACAGGGACTGCATGTTACTGCTGCGGAACTGCAGCCGCGTGTTGACGGTTTCCGCTTCCTGCCGTATTGCTTCCCTGTTTTTGGCGGGCAGAGTGGCATTAATTGTATCCAGCCAGCGTAACGTTCCCTGAATACCGTAAGGCATGCCAACGGAAAGGTAAGGCGTGCCAAATGCTGCTTGCAGTTCTTTGGCCGCTTTCAGGGCCAGCTCGTCGCGCAAAACCAAATTCAAATCCGCCTTGGGCAGCTGCATGATTTCGTTCCAGGCAGAACCACCGCCGGGAATGGCATTGATACGATATCCCGCCGTTTCCAGAATGCGGCGGATTTCTTTTATGTCTTCTTCGCCCCGAAAGTAGGTAGGGGAAAGACCTAAGAGGTTGACGGAGGGTTTGCAGTCAATGGCTTCGGGAGTTAAATTTCCACTTTCCTTTGCTTCGACAGCTTTTTTTGAGTTTGCTTCTGAAACATCAGCCAAATCACGTTTACCGTTTGCGTTCTTCTTCACTTCTGCAATCACCCGAAGCAGCGCAATCTCATATCCTTCCGCAAAATCACCGGCAATGCCGCCGCAGTCCGCTGCGTAAACGGGGCAGGGAAGTTCGGCTTTGGCCGCAATGCCGGCAATGTCGTCGCCTACTAGACTAACGCTGCAGTTATTCAAGATGAAGATACGCTCCGGCGTAAAGTTTGCTTTTACAAAATCCAGGCCGGCCAGCAGGTCTTTTTCCGTTCCGTAGACCAGCGCGTTGCCTTCCGGCTGGGTGCAGTGGAAACGCCGCAGGGCGGAGGCATCGTAATCCTCTACATATTTCATGGCGTAGAAGTAACACCAGAGAGGTCCGTTGATCAACATGAAACTGCCGGGGATGGCGTCGAAAAACGCGGAAGCACCGGTGAGGGCACAGGTGGACATGTGGTGGCAGGAGGTTTTGAAGTCGTTGTCACGCATATGCTATTCCTCCTTTGCGTAGTGGGAGAGTGAAGGAACAAAGGCAGAAAAGCATTTGTTTCTGTCTATGCATACGCGATCCCTC
This sequence comes from uncultured Succiniclasticum sp., assembly GCF_902793885.1. Taxonomy (NCBI): domain Bacteria; kingdom Bacillati; phylum Bacillota; class Negativicutes; order Acidaminococcales; family Acidaminococcaceae; genus Succiniclasticum; species uncultured Succiniclasticum sp. The sequence continues at coordinate 31,699 of NZ_CADBFF010000027.1, read as the reverse complement.
CTTTGTTTCCGTAACGGCACAGTAACCGGTAAATGGTGCGCATCACAATGAGCTCGCCGTCGGTTCCGGCCAGGGGAACCATGGGGATAAAGAACTGCTTCACCGGATTGTCGGGCAGTTCGTCTGTGGTCAGCAGCACGTCTGCCTGTTCCAGACAGTCTGTATAGTTGCCGTCGGCGATAAGCGGAATGTCCGGCAGCTTTGCGGACTTTTTCCAGTCTTCCACAGCGGCAATGACCGCATCTCGTTCTTCGTCCGTCAGTTTATCGTACAGGATTACAGCCGACAGTTCCATCTGCATACGCTGCATGGTGTTTAATGTTTCCGCCGGGTTGTACCAGCGGGGGCCGCGGCCGATGCCCAGCACCGATTTTTTGTTTTGGGTCACGGGCAAAATGGTTTTTACATACTCCTTAAGCCGTTCTTCTTCCTGCCGGATCACGGTTTCACCTTTTGCTTCGTCTTTCACAAATTCCGCAATCTTGCGAAGCCATGTGCAGGTGTTCTGCCAGCCTACGGGGTACACGTCCCGGATGGAAGGCGTGCCAAACCGTTCCGCCCAGGCGGCGGCTGTCTTTTCCAGACCGCCCTGGGTCTGTCCCGCATAATTCAGCGGAATGAGCAGGGAAGCGGTGGACAGTTCGCTCCACTCTGCAAAGGGAACATAACCGGGGAACTGCCATTTCACGTCCAACTCAAAATACGCAAGCAGCCGTTTTACTTCCCGGGCGTACTGTCCGCAGGGTCCCATCTGGTCGCCGAACAGGAGGACGCGGCCAGGTACTTTCGGCTGTGGTTGTATAAAGCGATCCATAATCAGCCGTACGGTCTGAAAATAGCCGTCAGAGTATTCGCCGCCCAGAAAGCCGCCGTAGGGGACGCAGAGGACCGGGATACCGTATTCTGCTTCCGCGTCTTCCGCTTCCTGTTCCACATCGTCCCCGATGACGCCCGCAACGCAGGACGTGGCAATGATCAGGCATTTGGGCTGCCAGGTTTTCATGACGTGGGCGATACAGCCTCGCAGTTTTTCCACGCCGCCAAAGATGCTGTCCTTTTCCTGCAGGTTGGAGGAGAGCAGAGGCACTGCATCTATATTTTCGTTCTGGTGATCGCCGATGATGCGGTACTGGGCGCCCAGGTCCATCAGCGTCGCCACGTGGGCGCAGCCCAACGGGCTGTGGAAGATGACCACACAGCCGTCGCAGAAGCTCACTGCACGCCATACGCCGGGCATGGTGCAGCTGCAGGATTTATTCTTTGTAAAAAGCCATTTGGTGGCTAATTTGTTTTTCTGTTCTTTCTTGTTTTCGTTCGCCATTTTTGTTTTATCTTTCATTTGACGGTTTTTCATTTTTGCGCTTTCACACGTTTCGATAAAACGATGCTGCGTTTTGTAATTTCATTTAGTTTCCGTTCCAAACTGCACCGCCAGTTCTTCCAGCTCTTCAAACGCCAGGGGCGTGGGAATGTTCAGCTCCGTATTATTCCAGATTGTTTCCGCCAACCCTTTATATACGTCGGCCTGCTCACTATCCGGTGCAAACTGCAGCACCGTCTGCCGCCGGTTCTCTGCAACATTTACAATTCTGTCCCGGGGCACGAATGCAACAAGATGCGTGTTCAGTTTTTCCGCAAATGCTTTCAGCAGTTCTTTTTCCCCCGGCGTGTTGCGGCTGTTGCCGATGATACCCGCCAGCCGTACCGAACCGCGGGAGGCAAACCGTCGGATGCCTTTGGCAATGTTATTGGCGGCATACAGACTCATGAGTTCGCCGGAAGAAATGATGTAAATTTCTTCCGCGTAGCCTTCCCGGATGGGCATGGCGAAACCGCCGCAGACTACGTCTCCCAGCACATCGTAGAGGGTTACGTCCATAGGCGGGACGGCTTTCAGTTTATCCAGCAGCTGCAGGGCTACGATGATACCCCGTCCCGCACAGCCCACGCCGGGTTCCGGGCCGCCCGCTTCCACGCAGGTGATGCCGTTGTAACCGGTGTGAACGATATCCTCTGCTTTTATGCTGTCCATGTCTGAGGTACGGACTTTATCCAGCACCGTTTCCCTGCAGATGTGACCCAGCAGCAGGCGGGTGGAATCGTTCTTGGGGTCGCAGCCAATCTGGCAGACCTGTCTGCCCTGCAGGCTGAGCGCTGCCGCAACGTTGGCGGCGGTGGTGGATTTGCCGATGCCACCCTTGCCATAAAATGCGATTTTTTTCATAACGCCTCCGCGATTATTAAGAATTTGTCTCAATACATTTCTGTTTCAACTATTATAGCACAACTGCGTTCCAAATTTGAAGGTGGAAGACTGGATTGTCAGGTGAACTTCAGCCTGTACAGATACGGCGGAAAGTACCGCGCCATGACTGGGGTTGCGAAAAAACTTCGGTCATTGGGATGACCCAAAGCATATTACGGGGTACGGGCTATATAAAAAACGCCTGCTGCGTGCAGGCGTTTGTTGTTGTAAGGGCTATTTCTTCTTGGCTTTCTTTTCTTTCTTTGCGGTTTTAGCTGTTTCTTTTTTTGCTTTTACTTCTACTTTAGCGGCGGCTTCTGAAGCTTTTGCTTCGGCCTTTTTGGCTTTGGCTTCTTCTTTAGCGGCAGCCTTTTCGGCTTCCTTTTTTGCTTTCTCTTCCGCTTTGGCGGCTTTGGCCATTTCTTTTTCCGCTTTCTTTTTGGCCTTGGCTTCTTCTTTCGCTGCGGCTGCGGCTGCTTTGGCTTCCGCCGCTGCTTTTTCTTTTGCAATCTTGCGGAGCTCGGTTACCGGCACCCCGCCGATGCCCCAGTTATCCATATCCACTTCGTCGATGGTTACCACCAGTGTCTTTGTGTTTTTGTGAAGCACATCGGCCAGCAGTTTGGTAGCGCCTTCAATGAGCTGGCGTTTTTGTTCCGGAGTGACGTTACCTTCTTTTGTAATCTTGATGTTTACATAAGGCATGATACAAAATCTCCTCTCGAAATAGAAATGACATTTTGGAAAAATCGCATCGGTCCGATCATGCGGCGATGCAAAAATAAAAAGAAAAAACAGTTGGTTTTTACTTTCATATATTTTATAATATTTTTGCAAGAATAGCTACAGAAATTTTAAAAATACATGAAGTTTTCTAAAAGGAGAGAGAATGAAATGTCCGGCGGTTTGGGGAAGATGCTGATCCAGTTGGGGATCGTTCTGATTATTGCAGGCGTGGTCATTCATGTTGGCGGCAAGTTCCTGCCTTTCGGGAATCTGCCGGGGGATATCCACGTGGAAGGCAGGCATGGCAGTTTTTATTTTCCCTGGGTAAGCTGTATCGTCATCAGCATTGTATTGAGTCTGCTGGCGCATCTGTTCCGATGAAAGCGAGGTCGTAACATGTTTGGTTCATTGTTTGGAAAAAAGAAAGATACGTTTGCCAGTCCCTTTACCGGAACGCTTTGTTCGATTACGGAAACGCCGGACGAAGCGTTTGCAGAGAAGATGAACGGGGACGGCTTTATGGTGCAGCCTGCTGACGGCGATGTGTTCGCCCCTGCGGACAGCACGGTGAATTTTGTTTTTGAAACGAAACACGCCATGGGTCTGACTACAAAAGACGGCAGGGAGTACATGCTGCATATCGGCATTGATACGGTCAATCTGAAAGGCAACGGTTTTACCGTATTTGTGAAAGACGGGCAGGAAGTGAAGAAGGGGGATAAGCTGATGACCTTTGACACGGCGTATGTGAAAGCCAATGCTCCCTCCGATGCCTGTCTCTGCGTATTCACCGACTTGCCGGAAGGCAAAGAGGTAGCGCTGCTGAAATCGGGAAAGGTAAAAGCGCTGGAAGACGCTGTGGAGATTTTGTAAGACCGGGTACAGTTTGGAACTGGCTGACGTAGAAGATAGGCGAAACACGTTGCTTGCGTTGGCACGAATCATGGATACAGAGGAAGAGGAAAGGAATGAAGTACAAAGCCATCATTTTTGATTTGGACGGCACGTTGCTGGATACGCTGACGGATCTGGCGGAAGGAACGAATTACGCGTTGCGCGTGAACGGATTCCCGGAGCGTACGATCGATGAGATCCGCCGTTTTGTTGGCAACGGGGCCCGCAAACTGGTTGAGCGGGCTGTGCCGGACGGACAGGTGGAAGCGGCCCTGGAGCAGGTCCGTCAGGACTTTAATGTTTACTACAAGGTTCATTGTAAAGACCATACGGGACCGTATCCCGGTATCATGGAGATGCTGCAGAGTTTGGTTAAGGCTGGTTACACGCTGGGCGTAGTTTCCAACAAACCGGATTTTGCGGTGCAGGAACTGATCCCCGAATATTTTCCGGGCATCTTTGCTTCGGTATCCGGGGAGCGTCAGGGGGTAGCCAAAAAGCCCGCGCCGGATCTGATCTGGGAAGCAATGAAAAACCTGCGGGCTGACAGTTCGGATGCCATTTATGTGGGGGATTCGGAAGTGGATCTGGAAGCGTCGGCCAATGCGGGCATTCCCTGTATCAGCGTGGCCTGGGGCTTTAAGGGGCGGAAGTTCCTGGAAGAACAGCAGGCGGAAATGATCATTGAGACGCCGGCAGAGATTTTTCACTATTTGTAAGAGCGTCAGCAGAAGTTATCAACATCACGGGGTCGCGCAGTAGCAACACCATTGTTCCCGTGAATTGCGCAAAACATAATAACGATGGTTTTGCTGATGCGAATGCAAACTCGTTGAATCAGCGTTTCCATATATGTAAAATTGTGGTAAAATAAACATTACGGCGACAGGCCGTCAGGAAACGAAGTCTTTACGTTTCCTGCATTATATTTTATTTGCCGGAGAGCAAAGGAGAGGGGCAGAACGATGCGTATTGTAGTCACTGTTGTAGGAAAGGATAAGGTTGGCATCATTGCCAAAGTTACCAATATACTTGCCAATAATCAGGTCAACGTCCTGAATATCAACCAGAATATTATGGACGGCTTCTTTAACATGGTTCTGATTGCGGATATGACGGATTCCAAAATGAGCATTAAGTCATTGAAAGAGCATCTGGACAGGCTGTCGGAAGAAATCGGTCTGGAGATTCGCGTGCAGAGTGAAGATATCTTCACTGCTATGCACCAGATTTAAGCGGAGGGTTCGTCATGTCAGTGTTAACTTTTAATGATGTGTTGGAAACCACGCAGATGATCACGCACCACAACCTGGATGTGCGTACCATCACCATGGGCATCAGCCTCCGGGACTGCGGGCATCCGGATGTGAAAGTCTGCGCGGATAAAATCTATGACAAAATTACGAAAAAAGCAGAAAAGCTGGTGCAGACTGGGGAAGATATTGAATCCGACCTGGGCGTGCCGATCATCAATAAACGTATTTCCGTAACGCCGATCTCCATGGTGGGCGAAAGCTGTGATACCAATGATTATGTGCCCCTGGCCAAAGCGTTGGACAAAGCAGCCCATGAAGTGGGGGTAAACTTTATCGGCGGCTTCAGCGCGCTAGTGGACAAAGGCTATACCAAAGGCGACCGGAACCTGATCGCTTCCATTCCGGAAGCGCTGGCCACAACGGAAGTGGTCTGCTCTTCTGTCAACGTCGGTTCAACCAAGGCCGGCATCAATATGGACGCGGTGGCGGAGATGGGCCGCGTGGTGAAAGAGACTGCGGAAAAGACGGCGGCCAATGACGCCATAGGCTGCGCGAAGCTGGTGGTGTTCTGTAATGCGGTAAACGATAATCCTTTTATGGCCGGCGCCTTCCATGGCGTAACGGAACCGGAATCCGTAGTCAGCGTAGGCGTCAGCGGACCCGGCGTGGTAAAACACGCATTGGAAGCCGTCCGTGGCCAGGATATCGGCGCGGTGGCGGAAGTAATCAAACGTACGGCGTTCAAAATTACCCGGGTAGGACAGCTGGTGGCCCAGGAAGCAGCGAAACGGCTGAACACACAGTTCGGCATCATCGACCTGTCGCTGGCGCCCACGCCGGCAGTCGGCGACTCGGTAGCCCATATTTTAGAAGAAATCGGTCTGGAAAGCTGCGGCGGCCCAGGTACTACGGCAACCCTTGCCATGCTGAACGACGCGGTGAAAAAGGGCGGGCTGATGGCGTCCAGCTATGTGGGCGGTCTGTCCGGCGCCTTTATTCCCGTCAGCGAGGACGCGGGCATGATAGCGGCGGTAGAACGCGGCAGCCTGTGCCTGGAAAAACTGGAAGCCATGACCTGCGTCTGCTCCGTTGGTCTGGACATGATCGCCATTCCCGGCGACACTACGGCAGAAACCATTGCGGCCATTATTGCAGACGAATCCGCTATCGGCATGATCAACAACAAGACCACGGCGGTGCGCGTCATTCCCGTTCCGGGGAAAGGCGTGGGCGAGACTGTGGAATTCGGCGGTCTGTTGGGACATGCGCCCATCATGGCAGTCAGCCGGTTTAAGGCGGATACTTTCATTGCGCGGGGAGGCCGTATTCCGGCTCCGGTGCGCAGCCTGACGAACTGATACGCTTAGTATCCATAAAATAAGTTGATGCCCGGATTGATGTCACCTTTACATTGCGACCCTAACGCTTCGGCTGTGCCTTGCGTTGCGTCGTCTGCTGTATCGTATTGCAGCCTGACCGGAGAGGAATGTTTTTATACAACAGTTCCTCGCGCCCTTCGGGGGAAGGGTCGCTGCGTGCAGGCGACATCGATCCGGGCTGTTATTTTCAGGGTGAAACAACATGAGAAAAAAGGATAAACAGGCCATCATTGATGCACTGGAAAAACGGTACAACGGAATCGGCACGGCGCTGCATTACAATTCTCCCTTTGAATTGCTGTGCGCCGTCATCATGTCGGCCCAATGTACGGACGAACGGATCAATAAAATTACAGCCCGCATTTTCCCGCGGTTGAACACGCCGGAGAAGATGGGGGCGTTGACCCAGGAACAACTGGAAGAGGAAATCCGTGACTGCGGTCTGTATCGGGCCAAAGCCAAAAACCTGCTGGGCATGTGCCATATGCTGACGGAAGAATTCGGCGGCGTGATTCCCAAAGACATTCCGACTCTGATGAAACTGCCGGGAGTAGGGCGGAAAACAGCGGACGTAATCGCCAGTGTGATTTACAAAGTGCCGGCCATTGCCGTGGACACCCATGTGTTCCGCACCTCCCACCGTCTGGGACTTTCGGACGCAAAAACACCGGAAGCCACGGAACTGGACCTCCAAAAACTGATACCCAAAACCAAGTGGGCGGATTCCCATCACTGGTTCATCTGGCACGGACGTCTAACCTGCAAAGCACGCAAGCCCTTGTGCGATGAGTGCGTATGCCTGCAGCTTTGTCCGTTCAAAGAAAAGAATCTGATAAATGAAAAAGATAAAAAGTAATATTGCAACCGATAAGGCGACGCTAAACCGTTCGCATTTGCTATTTCATGGGCTCATTTGCCTGTGGCTTCGAAACTCGGGCTTCGCCCTCAGACAGTCTCGCCACAACGGCAAATTTCACCTCATGAAATTACGCAAACACTCACGATGTTTTGCTTACGCCTTACCAGTCACTATATTCTCTTTTTTCATTTTTATATTTTGATTATTACAGGGGGTGCTTATTTGCAACCGGAAAAAATACTAAAAGCATGGTTCGGTTACGACAGCTTCCGCCCCGGCCAGCGGGAAGTGGTGGATACGATTCTCAGCGGCAGGGACTGCCTGGCCATATTGCCAACCGGCGCGGGAAAATCCGTGTGTTTCCAGGTACCCGCCCTGATGCAGACGGGACTGACCTATGTTATTTCACCGCTCATTTCCCTGATGGAAGACCAGGTGGCCCATCTGCAGGCGAACAACATACCGGCTGTCTGTATCAACAGCGGTATGAGTAAGCATACTTACAATGAAGTCATGTATGATATTCATACCGGTGTTTATAAACTGCTCTACCTTTCTCCGGAACGGCTGCAGAATGAATGGTTTATCCGCTTTGCCTTAAAGAATCCGCCGGTTTTTGTGGTAGTGGATGAAGCCCATTGCGTCTCCCAGTGGGGACATGATTTCCGACCTTCTTACCTGCAGATACGGGCGTTCGTGGAACAGCTGCCGAAGCGTCCTTTGTATGCAGCCTTTACCGCCACAGCTACGCCCCGGGTGCGGAAGGATATCATCAACAGTCTGGGGCTTGCGGATCCGGCGGTGATCCTCCGCAGCTTTGACCGCCCCAATCTGTTTTTTGTAAAAAAGTCCCCGGCTGATAAAGACAGGGCGCTGCTGGATGAATTGAAAAAGGTAAAAGGAAAAAGCGGCATCGTGTACTGTTCTACCCATCAGCATGTGGAACGGTGTTTCCGGTTACTGCGGCAGCACGGATACAGTGCTGCCCGCTATCATGCCGGACTGTCTGTGGGAGAACGGACGGCAACACAGGCTGCGTTTATAAACGGTCAGGTGCAGATTATTGTTGCTACCAGCGCGTTTGGCATGGGTGTAGATAAGTCCGATATTGCTTTCGTCATCAATTACAATATGCCACAGAGCTTGGAAGAATATTATCAGGAAGCGGGGAGGGCGGGGCGTAACGGGGCGGATGCACGCTGCACCCTGTTCTACAGCGGTGAAGACCTGCGAATCGGAAAGGCTCTGGCACAGCAGCAGGAAAAACCGGAAGGGGCGTTGCAGCTCCTCGCGGCCATGTGGGATTACTGTCATCATGACGGATGTCTGCGTAACTATATTTTGCGCTATTTTGGGGAAACGCGCATGGAAAACTGCGGAAAGTGCAGTTACTGTTGTGAGTCGGGCTGGTGGAAACAGTTCACAGATTTTTTCCGAAATTAACCGGATACCCGCAGGTAATTTTGCAGGAAAAACAGAGTGAACAGAGAATAAAATAAATTAGAATAGTCTAATGAAGGCAAACTGCCTGTTTGCCTAGGGATCGTTTAAGAGAAAACTGTTTAAAGATACGCTGTTCAGGAGGTTGTATTTATGAAGCTGACTTTTTTAGGCGCGGCGCGGACTGTAACAGGATCCTGTTATTTACTGGAAGTCAACGGGAAAAAGATGCTGGTGGACTGCGGCATGTTCCAGGGCTCGAAATCTATCAAAGCGTTTAATGAAAGACCGTTTGCCTTTAATCCTGCGGAAATCGACGCGATGGTATTGACCCATGCCCATGTGGACCACAGCGGATTGATTCCCCGGCTGGTAAAGGAAGGCTTTAAAGGCCGCGTTCACTGCACAAAATCCACACAGCAGTTGTGTACGATCCTGTTGCCGGACAGTGCCCATATCCAGGAATCCGATGCGGAGTTTGCCAACCGTAAAGGTCTCCGGGCAGGGAAATCAGAGGTACTGCCAATCTTTACGGTAGACGATGCCTATACGGCGCTGCAGCATTTTTACGTGCACAATTTTGAGGAGACCTTTGAGGTGATTCCGGGCGTGACGGCAAAGCTCCGGGTGGCCGGCCATATCCTGGGCAGCGCTACCGTGTATCTTGTCATTGAAGAGAATGGGAAAAAGACGACCATGATCTTTTCCGGCGACGTGGGACAGCCGAAACAGCCTATCGTGGAAGATCCTTCCGTCCTGTCGGGCGCGGATTTCATTATTACGGAATCCACCTACGGGAACCGGAAACATAAAGCCTATGACAAAGAAGAAGAACTGGCGAGAATCATCAATGAAACCGTAGAACGGGGCGGTAATGTAGTTATCCCTGCGTTTGCGGTGGGGCGTACCCAGGTATTGCTGTATTATTTCCAGAAGCTGACACAGGAAGGGAAAATCCCGGACGTGCCGATTTACGTTGACAGTCCGCTGGCAACGAAAGCGACGGGAATCACCCTGGCCAATAAAGAAGAATATGACGAAGAGACCCGGGCGCTTGTGGAATTTCAGGGGGACCGGCTCTTTGCCATGAAGAATGTGCATTTTACGCCTACGCCGGATGAATCGCGCATGATCAACGGCATCGAAGGCCCCAAGATTATTTTATCGGCCAGCGGCATGGCGGACGCAGGGCGTATACTGCATCATCTGAAGCATAATCTGTGGCGCCCGGAATGTACGGTGGTCTTTGCGGGGTATCAGGCCGAAGGAACCATGGGTCGTAACCTGATCGACGGGGTCAAAAAGGTTAAAATTATGGGCGAGACCATCCATGTGGCTGCTCAGATTGTCAATATGACCGGATTTTCCGCCCACGCTGATAAGGAACAGCTCATAGACTGGTATAAGAAAATGCCGCAGAAGCCCAAAATTTTCTTCGTGACCCACGGGGAGTTTGACGCAGCCAGCGAACTGTCCAAAGATTTGCAGATGCAGATGGGAACGGCGGTTTATGTTCCCAAATACGGTGACAGCGTGGCCATAGACGGAGCGGATTATGTGATTGAAGCGGCGCCTGAAGTGGAAACGCTGCCGGAAGTTGCGGAACTGCAGGATTCGATTACTGCGATAGAGCGGAATTATATGCAGTACCGGAACAAGATGGAACAGATTGCCCTGCGCGACAGTGCCAAAGCAGACCAGATGCGGAAGAAGCTGGAAAAGGTACGCCGCTATATGGACGAGATGTTGGGCAACCTGTAGTGTATTTGCTAATCGTTCGCACACGGAGGACAAACATCTCTAATTTTCGTAGAAATGTAAACAAAATGTGAAAAAAATGATTGACATTTGAAAACTGCCTTGCTATACTTGACTTAATTTCAAACAGAAGTTATGAACAGGAATGGTTTTAGGAGCGGACTTCAGAGAGCCGGCGGCTGGTGAAAGCCGGTGGAAGCAGTAAAACTTCTCACCTGGGAACTCTTTATCTGAACGGTTTCCGACGTTAGGGTAAAGCGCTGCGGCGGCGTTACAGGCCAGGAGTATAATGTAGGGTGGTACCGCGTGAACAACGCCCCTGCCGGAGTTTTCCGACAGGGGTTTTTAGTTTGGCGGCGTTTGCGGTCTCGTTGTTTTTTGACAATGGGTCCGGCGGTCCTGTTACTCAGTGTTTCTTTATTTTTTATTTATATTAAATAATGAGGAGTGGAGGAGAAAAGTATGAAATCTGTAAAATGGTTAAAAGCGGCGGCAGTAGCTTCATTGGCATTGGCAACGATCTGTATGGCAGGCTGCGGAGGCGGCGGAGATAAGAAGCCGGCAGCTCCGGCGGCAGGCAAGAAGGTGGAATATAAATTAGCTTATGCGTTGCCGGCTAACCATCCGGTAGCGAAAGGCGTGGAAACCTTTATTGCCAAGGTAAAAGATAAAACAAAGGGCGAAGTCGTCATTACCTCTTTCCCGGCCGGCCAGCTGTACAATGATAAAACCATGAACGACGCCATCATGACCGGCGGCGTGGATATGGGCCTGAACACGGTAGGCCGTTGGGCAACCATCATTCCGGCCATGGAAGTGTTTGACGTTCCTTTCGTATTCCCGGGCTATGAGAAAGTTGACAGCGCTATTGACGGCGGCATGGGCAAAATTCTGGAAGAGGAAATGGCCAAAAAACACGTGAAGGTTGTTTACTGGGCTGACTACGGTTTCGTACAGTATGCCAATAACAAAAAGCCCATCAAAAAACCGGAAGATTTCAAAGGCCTGAAGATCCGCGGCTACAGCGAACTGGCTTCTGAAACCATTAAAGCGTTAGGCGCTTCCCCGGTAACCATGGGCGCCGGCGAAGTATATATGGCTTTACAGCGCGGAACCATTGACGGACAGTCCTCCGGCGCTCCGGCCATGCGCGACCGCAAGATGTATGAAGTGACCAAATTCCTGACGGTTACCAACCATGCATCTCCGGAATTCGTCGTAGCTATGAACGACAAATCCTTTGCCAAAATGAACGAAACACAGCAGAAAGCTTTCATGGAAGCTGCCAAAGAAGTCCGGGATATCCTGCGCAAGAATGCCAAGGCAGAAGACCTGAAGGGTCTGGAAGACCTGAAAGCAAAAGGCATGGAAATTTATGTAGTGCCTGAAAACGAAATCAAAGCCTGGCAGGAGGCCACCAAACCGGTATGGGATATCTTTACCAAACATGCCGGCGAACAGGGCAAAAAAATTCTGGAAATGTGCACGAAATAACGGTAGTCTGACAGTGTAAAAAGACTGCCTCTGTCTGAATGGAAGACGGGGAAACATTCCATAGTTTATACAGGCTGACTTTTACCGCCGGTTGTAATGGTGTACAGCCGGCGGTATCGCAATACAAATATGATAAAACAAACGGGAGACTGTCGTGAAAAGTTTTTTAGCAGTTTACAGGAAATTCTTAATGGGACTGACCCGGGTGGTGGGCATTATTGCCGGACTGCTGCTGTTCATTCCCGCCTTTTCTGTAGTTTATGAAGTGATTATGAGGGGCATGTTCAACAGTCCCACGGAGTGGGTAGTGGAGATTTCCACCTACTGTGTGACCATTGCGGGCTTTTTGGGCATGGCGGTAACGTTTGTGGCCAATAAGCACATAAAAGTGGATATCCTGCTGTCCCATTTAAGCAAGCGGACCAATGAAATACTGAGCGTGCTCACTTCGTTCATTGGTATGGTTTTCTGCGGCGTCGTAACGATTTACGCCATCGGTATGGTAGCCATGTCGCTGGAACATGGTATGATTGCGCCTACCACGCTGCGTACCCCGTTGTGGATTCCGCAGTCTTCGCTGCCCATCGGGTTTGGCCTCATGTTCCTGCATTTTATCCGGACGTTCCTGGAAAACCTGGTGAAACTGGGCGACCCGGACTATGATCCGGCTGCGGCGGCAGGGGAGGTGGCAAAATGATTGTTTTGTTCACCGTGATGCTGCTGGTACTTCTGGCTACCGGCCTGCCGGTAGGCTTTGCCCTGGGAACGGGCGGACTGGTGGGAATGCTTCTCTTCATGGGAGGGGACGGCACCCTGAACCAGATCCCGCTGCTGGCCTATAAATCCCTGGATGATTTTGTACTCTGTGCTGTGCCGTTGTACGTCCTGATGAGCCAGATCCTGCTGGAAGGCAAAGTGGGCAACGATCTGTTCGAACTGGGCAACAAATGGCTGCGGCATCTGCCCGGCGGTTTAGGCGCGGCGACCATCGTGGCCTGCGGCATTTTTGCCGCTATTACAGGCTCATCCGCAGCCTGTGCGGTTACCATCGGCGCTATTGCCATTCCGGAAATGCTGAAACGGAATTATGAACGGACCGTGGTACTGGGCGCAGTGGCGGCCGGCGGTACCCTGGGCATCCTGATCCCGCCTTCCATCCCCATGATCCTCTACGGCGCCATTACCGGCGAGTCTATCGGCCAGCTGTTCATGTCCGGTGTAGTTCCCGGCTTTATGCTGACGATTTTCTTCATTGGCGTGGTGGTTTACAAATCCCGTAACCTGCCGCTGGAACCGAAAGCGTCCTGGGCGGAACGGATGGATGCGCTGAAAAGCTCCATCTGGGGCCTGCTGCTGCCGGTCATTGTCGTGGGCGGCATCTATACCGGCGCGTTCACGCCGACGGAAGCGGCGGCTGTGGGAACGGTGTATTCCCTCTTTATTACGTTCTGCATATACAAGACCCTGAGCCTGAAGCATTTGCCGAATATCCTGCTGGGTACGGTAAAGACCTCTTCCATGATTTTCTGCATCATGATCGGCGCCACCCTGTTCGGTTTCGTACTGACGATCCTGCAGGTACCCCAGGCCCTGACCCTGATGGTTACGGAAATGCAGTTCAGCCGTTGGATCTTCTTCATCATGATCAACTGCCTGCTGCTGTTTTTGGGCTGTATCCTGGAAACCGTTTCCATCATCTTTATTACGGTTCCCATCCTGTATCCCATCATTCTGCAGCTGGGCTTTGACCCCATCTGGTTCAACGTGATCCTGCAGATCAACATGGAAATGGCGCTGATTACGCCGCCTGTCGGCATGAACCTGTTTGTGCTGCAGGGCGTCAGCCCCGACAGCAAGATGACCCAGATTGTAAAGGGCGTCATTCCCTATGCAGTTGTTATGGGCATTGAAATGCTCATCCTCTGCTTCGTCCCCGGACTGGCGACCTGGCTTCCCAGTGTGGTGAAATAGGGTGTAGTGAGAGCAGACTGGAGAGTAATGGTAATTCCGGTCAGGTGAAGATGAATTCAAAGGTTTTCGGTTGACAGTGAAAAACAAAACGAATATAATAGTAAAGTCATAGACGAGGATGCTCTTATAAGCATCCTCATTCTTTTGTTGCAAAATCCCGGGGTAAGCATGCAGGGCGCGGACATTAGCTGCATTTTATGTACAGACGGTGTGCGGCAGAACGCAGGCAATCAGTTCAGCGTGATGTGTATTGTGCGTGCGATTGGGTTTATTTTAATTTAGAGAGGACACGGAAGAATGATCAGAAACGATATCCGGAACATTGCCATCATCGCCCACGTCGATCATGGTAAAACGACGTTAGTAGATGCGATGCTGAAGCAGAGCCACATTTTCCGCGCAAACGAAAAGGTTGCGGAACGCGTGATGGACTCCAATGACCTGGAGCGGGAACGCGGTATTACAATTTTGTCTAAAAATACTTCCGTTATGCATAACGGAACGAAAATCAATATTCTGGATACGCCGGGCCATGCAGACTTTGGCGGAGAAGTAGAACGGGTGCTCACCATGGTGGACGGCGTGCTGCTGCTGGTTGACGCCTACGAAGGACCTATGCCCCAGACAAAGTATGTGCTGCGCAAGGCACTGGAAAAGCATCTGAAACCGATTGTGGTTATCAATAAAATCGACCGTCCGGACCAGCGTGCTACGGAAGTCGTTGATGAAGTGCTGGACCTGTTTATTGAACTGGATGCCGACGATGAGCAGCTGGAATTCCCGGTTGTCTACGCTTCAGCCCGTTCCGGCTTTGCCAAATTATCCATGGAAGACGCCAGCGATAATCTGGAACCCCTGTTCCAGGTGATTCTGGATACGATTCCGGCGCCGGATGTGGAACCGGACCAGCCCTTGCAGATGCTGGCCAACACACTGGACTATGACTCGTATGTGGGTCGTATCGTGGTAGGCCGTGTCGTCCGGGGCACGATTAAGAACGGGCAGCAGATTGCATTGATGCATGAAGAAAAGGTTTCTATTGAAAAAATCGGACGCCTGTATACCTATCAGGGACTGAAACGTGTAGAGACGGCAGAAGTAAAGGCCGGTGACATTGTAGCGCTGATCGGCTTGAGCAACGTGGAGATCGGTGATACTATTGCAGATCCGGAACAGCCGGAAGCGCTGGCCGGTATTAAAATTGACGAACCGACCCTTTCCATGGAGTTTTTAGTGAACGACAGTCCCTTTGCCGGCAAAGAGGGCGAGTATGTAACCAGCCGTCATCTGCGGGACCGTCTGATGAAAGAGATTCAGACCAACGTGGCCATGCGCGTGGAGGAAACAGAGAACACCGACACCTTTATCGTAAAAGGCCGCGGCGAACTGCATCTGTCCATTTTGATTGAGACGATGCGCCGGGAAGGCTTTGAAATGCAGGTCGGCAAGCCGAAGGTCATCCTGCGCAAAGATAAAGACGGACATACCATGGAACCCATGGAAGCGCTGACTATTGATGTGCCGCAGGATTTCATGGGCGTTGTCATGGAAGATCTGGGAACCCGCAAGGCCGAGCTGGTCAACATGCATGAAATGGCCGGCTATATGCGGCTGGAGTTTAAGATTCCCGCCAGAGGGCTTATCGGGTTCCGTAACCAGTTCCTTACCGATACCAAAGGAAACGGCGTTATGAACCATGTGTATGCCGGGTATGATTATTACAAAGGCCCCATTCCCGGACGCACCCGGGGAAGTCTGGTGGCTTTTGAAAACGGCGAGACCTGTGCGTACGGTATCGGGAACTGCCAGGAACGGGGCATCATGTATATTGTGCCGGGTCAGAATGTATATCAGGGAGAAGTCATCGGCGAAAACTCCCGTGAAGATGATATGGACGTCAATCCCTGCAAGAAGAAACACGTATCCAACATGCGTGCTTCCGGCAGTGACGACGCCATCCGCCTGATTCCTCCCATTTTCTTCTCACTGGAACAGGCGCTGGAGCATATCAATGACGACGAACTGGTAGAAGTGACCCCGAAAAGCATCCGTATGCGCAAACGGGTTTTGGACCGTGTAGAGCGGGGTCGTATGCGCGGACGGGCAAAAAATGCGGCGGCTGCTGAAAAATAAAGCGGCTCAGCGTTCCTATTTTGGTAAAAAAGCATCCTTTCATTCCCATATTTTCGGCATTTCGGACAGAAAATATGAAAAAATCCTGCTTTTTTGGCATTTTTTTAAGAAAAACAGTTGTGTTTTTTTGTAAATCTGCTACAATGTAAAGAGGAGTTTTGTCTTTTACTCAAACCGGATGGAGGCTCATGCATGATGGATTTTAAGAATTCTGCAATGAAACTGTTCAGCAATGAAGAACCGATAGATATCTATACGGGTCCGTATGTTGTACGGCCGGGCGAATTGGACATTCTGGTGCGCACCCCTCATACCTATGAAGACGCAGTTTCCTACGCGGATAAGCTGATTGAAGGCTGCGCGGTCATGGTGAATTTTACGGAAGTGGATAAAGAGACGCGCAACCGGATCTTTGATTATATGTGCGGCGTCAGCTACATTGTAAATGCCAGCATTTCCAAGGTTAGCGATACCATCATGATGTATGCGCCTGCCCGGGTAGAGGTTGAAAAACAGGTTGCCAGGAAAACTTCCTGGCTGGGAAGATGAATTGAAACTGAAACGGCTGTCTATAAAAAGGCAGCCGTTTTTTATGAAAAGAAACAGGAGGAAAAATCATGTCGCATAAAGTTATCCAGGTTGAAGAACGCGTACCGCTGTTGATGAATATTCCGCTGAGCCTGCAGCATTTGTTTGCCATGTTCGGGGCCACAGTACTGGTGCCGTTCCTGTTTAAGTTAAATCCCAACACCTGCCTGTTCATGAATGGCGTTGGCACATTGCTTTACATCTTTCTCACGAAAGGCAAGATCCCCTCGTATCTGGGTTCCAGCTTTGCCTTCATTTCTCCTGTGCTTCTGATCATGGCGACCCATCCCTATTCAGATGCCCAGTCCGGTTTCATCGTATTCGGTCTGTTGTTCGTCCTGTTCTCATTTATAGTTAAAATGATGGGAACAAAATGGATCGATTTCATTTTCCCTCCGGCCGCGATGGGGGCCATTGTTTCCATCATCGGCCTCGAACTGGCGCCGACCGCGGCTTCCATGGCCGGGCTGGTAGGGGATAAAATTGAGATGAACAACGTAATGGTCTCTGTGTTTACCTTGTTGGTTACCGTCATCGGCTCCGTTGCATTCAAAGGCTTTATGGCCATCATCCCAATCCTGTTCGGGGTTGTCTGCGGCTATGTACTGGCCTTTTTCCTGGGTATGGTGGACATGACACCTGTGATCAACGCACCCTGGTTCGCCGTTCCGCAGTTTTCCACACCGACCTTTAATCTGGATGCCATTGCGATTATTGCGCCGGCGGCGCTGGTGGTGCTGACCGAACACATCGGGCACCTGATGGTAACCGGTAATATCGTAGGCCGTGACCTGATGAAGGAACCCGGTCTGGACCGTTCCCTGTTCGCGGACGGCTGCTCTAATATTTTGTCGGGTCTGTTTGGTGCGACGCCGAATACAACGTATGGTGAAAATATCGGCGTCATGGCGATCACCAAAGTCTACAGCGTTTGGGTCATCGGAGGCGCCGCAGTGTTTGCCATCCTGTTATCCTTTATCGGTAAGTTAAGCCAGCTGATCCACGGTATCCCGGGGCCGGTCATGGGCGGCGTCTGCATGCTGCTGTTCGGTGTTATTGCCGCGTCCGGATTCCGTCTCCTGGTAGAACAGAAGGTAGATTACAGCAAATCCCGCAACCTGACCATGACGGCAGTGGTTATGATCGTGGGCCTTTCCGGGGCCAAGCTGACCTTTGGCACCATTACGGTACAGGGGATGGTGCTGGCCACGCTGGTAGCGATCCTGTTAAGCCTGCTGTTCCATCTGTTTGAACACCTGGGCCTGATGGAAGAATAAAAAGCCGTAGTTTCCTCCTGTTGCAGAATCATCCGCCGGGTCTTCGGGTTCGGCGGATTTTTGTGTTTTACAGGAAACTGCTGCCATAATTGCAGTTTTGATTCATGCTGTTCAACGAAGAAAGTATGGATGGTACTCATTGTAGATAAAACAGCTTGCCAGAATTATCATTATAAAGTATAATAAACTATTAAGACAGGGAATCATTAAAACCATGTATCGGATTTATACCCGTCGGAGTTGCATTTTAAGATAAGAATATCAGTGTAACGTGTAGGAAAGGAGGTGTTCCGGATGCAGTCAAAGGGCATGCTTGACTTTTTCAAAAACCGAAATAAGCCTGTTTCTGTATTGGATTTTCTGGAACATTCTTCTTATGATGATCTGATAGAAATCGATTTAAATGAAAACCGCTATAAATTTGTGTATAACGTGGCGGATAAATATTATGCGCCTGTTACAGCTGGCGTATACAGTGAGTTTTACAGGTACGCCGCGGATCATATGATTCATCCGGACGATGCCGGCTTCTATGCGGACGTAATGAATCCGGATACGATTTTACAGCGGATGGCGGAGGAAGAACTGCGGGATACGTTTGAATTCTGTTTCCGGACCACGGATATGAAAAAGGGCTGGCGCTGGATCGATTCCATTCTCCTTGCGGGACCCCGTCACGGCCTGCCGAAGGGAATTATCAGATGCTACATCTTTGACATTCAGAACATCAAAGACAGGGAAGAAGGCCTGACCCTGGTCGCCCGTGAGGAAAGCACGCTCCTGTTAGATCCTCTTACCGGACTGAAACGGGAAAAGGATTATTTCCATTCTGTGGAAGAACTGCTGAAAGCCCATCCGGAACAGAAATGGATGATGGTTGTTTTTGATATTGAACAGTTCAAGATGTTCAACGAATGGTACGGCCGGGAAGCCGGGGATATGGTGCTGGCCCGGATCGGGGCAGGCATCCGTAAAGATGCTGAAAGAACGAACGGTTTGGCGGGGTATCTGGGAAATGATGATTATTCCATGTTCCTGCCTGCCGGGAGTTTACAGATGGAAGAGTTGTTTAACAATCTTCACAAAGCTATTATGCGCTACGGGGTGTCCGTGGGATTCCTCCCTGCCATCGGCGTCAGCTATTCCAAGGAAGAGGATACGGTGATGCGCCTCTACGATGAGGCGAGCCTGGCCATGCGGAATGCCAAGACGAATTTTAAAAACCGTATCCGCTACTTTGACCCTTCCATGTATACTAAAATTGCGTCTGACTACCAGATTCTTTCGGATTTCCAGTCTGCGCTGAAAAATAACGAGATTATTTTCTACCTGCAGCCCCAGTGCCGGGCTTCAACAGCCAGTATTGTGGGCGCTGAAGCGCTGGCCCGGTGGGTAAAACCGGACGGTACGATGATTTCTCCGCTTGTGTTCGTTCCCGTATTGGAAAAATACGGTTTCATCCCGGACCTGGATAAGTTTATCTGGGAAGAAGTGTGCCGCTGGCTGAAGAGCTGTGAAACACGGGGCCTGCCTCTGGTTCCCGTTTCGGTGAATGTGTCCGCGGTCGATATCTTTACGTTTAATGTACCCGAGTATATTCAGTTCCTTGTAGAGAAGTACCAACTTCCCAAAAAGGCATTGAAGGTTGAAATAACCGAATCCGCCTGTGCGGACGATCCGGAAAAAATGCAGGCTGTGGTGAGGGAACTCCGCAATAACGGTTTCATGGTGCTGATGGACGATTTCGGCAGCGGGTATTCGTCCCTGAACATGCTTTTCGAACTGAATATTGACGTGCTGAAGATGGAAGCGCATTTCCTGCATATGGATGAAGATACCATTGAAAAGGGGATCCATATCCTGGAATCCATCGTCTATATGGCGAAATCCATGCGACTGCCGGTCATTGTGGAAGGCGTGGAGAACCAGGGGCAGAAGGAATATCTGCAGAGCCTGGGATGCCAGTATATTCAAGGTTACTATTTTTATAAACCCTTAACGATCGCTGATTTTGAGGACCTGATATCCAACCCCTTTAACGTTGACGACAATGGCTTTGTCTTTATTGCCAATGAGGAGTTCCGTGTCCGGGAGTTTTTGAATGACGCGGTGTACAGCGATGCCATGCTGAACAATATTCTGGGACCGGCGGCCATCTATTCCTGGGATAAAGAGGACGTAGATATTATCCGTTTCAACCATAAATTCCAGGAAGCGGTGGACGTTCCCGACTTCAGTGAACGGCTGGAAAGAATACAGCGGTTCATGCCCCCTGCTGACCGGAAGCTGATGTACAGTACGATGGAAAAGGCACGACTGGACAGGATGAACGGGGCCAGTGCCGTCATGAGTTTTGGCAGAGTTGACGGAACCTATTCCCGTTTCTGGATACACTTTTATTATCTGGATGAAGCGGAAGGACGGATGCGTTTTTACGGTTCAGCCCGGGACGTAACGGAACTGACCAACCTGAACCGGCATATGGACCTGCTTTCCCGTTTCCTGTCGGAATGCGTCATTTTCCAGGTATATAACCATGGCATTTATTCGTTCCGGGTAGCGGCCCAGGGACTGGAACAGGAAATGCAGGTATCCAGGGAGGAACTGGAACTGGAACTGAATTCCGGCAAATTCATCCGGCGCATTGCCCAAAAGGACAGGAAGAGGATCGTCCGGCTTGGTGTGAATGCTATCAAGAAGAAAGAAGACTTCTCAGCAACATTTACCATGAATCTGGCAGATGGAAACACAAAGGACTTTTTACTGAAAGCAGATATGGTTGAGGATCCCATTAGCGACGTGAAGTGTATCCTGTCGGTGCATTGTAAATAAAAAAACAGCTGTACGGGTTTGCTGACAGACTCCGTACAGCTTTTCTGTTTGCAGTTATAAGATCTTTCCGGGTGTGGAGGGAATTATTCACCGTCTTTCAGCGTTTTGGATGCGTCCTTCAGTGCCTGCAGCAATTTCGGTGAACCTGCCGGTTGAGCCTGGCAGATCTTTTGCAGTTCCATAAATGTCTTGAACTCGCTTCCCCAACGGTAGCGGCCTTCGCTGTCATAGCAGGCCAGCACCAGATTTTGCTTGGCCCGGACCGGTGTCCTGCCGTTGTCGTCGGTGACGGTAACGTATACGTCATCCGGAAAATCCATGACATAGGTGACGGTGTCTTCTTCCGTTTCTTCCAGAAAACCTAACAGGGAAAATTCTTTGGCTAAATCTAACATGGAATCATCCTCCTTCTGCTGTTGCGCTTGTTAAGGAAACGCTGATTAATTCGTCTCCTTATAATTTCCTTTTTTATTTTACCATGAATCGAAAGTGTTGTATAATAAAAAAGAAAGGAAATCCAAATTGTGATGGATATGTAATGAACCAGGAGAGCTGTATGTTCATTCAGTTAACGTCTGGCAAAAGCGGGAGGCACTTTTGAAAAAAACGGAAGAATGGAAGAAAAATGAAATACGGCCGGACATGCAGGTGGAGTTCATCTGTCCCAGATGTGGGACACATCTGGCATGGGCCTTGCCAAATATGGAATTAAACTGTCCTAAATGCGGCAACTGGGTCACAAACCAAAACCGGAAAAAGCCGGATCTGGATCTGATGCTGCCGACGGATGACGATCAGCTGACTTTGTTTTAACAAAATCACCGGTCGGTCATTTACAAAAGCGCCGGTCAGCGTGCAGACAATGAATCAGTAGTTTTTATAATAAAATATATAATAAATATAAAAAAGAAAGAGGCGTAAACTATGAAGATTTTTATGGATACAGCGAATGTAGAAGAAATCAGGGAATTTGCGGATATGGGTATCGTGTACGGCGTGACAACCAATCCGTCTTTGATCGCCAAATCCGGACGCACCCAGGCGGAAGTGATTCCGGAAATCTGCGCGCTGATTCCCGGCCCTGTCAGCGCCGAAGTGATCAGCCAGGATTGTGAAGGAATGGTCAGGGAAGCCAGGGAATTGGTAAAAATTGCGGAGAATGTGGTGGTAAAAATTCCCTGTATCACGGAAGGACTGAAGGCAGTCAAGATTCTGGCGGCGGAAGGAATCAAAACAAATGTAACGCTGGTGTTCAGCCTGGGTCAGGCGCTGCTGGCGGCCCGCGCCGGCGCATCCTATGTGAGTCCCTTCATCGGACGTCTGGACGATATCGGCCAGGATGGCTCCAAACTGGTGGAAGATATGGTGAAAGTATTCCACAATTACCAGTTTAAGACAGAAATTATAGCTGCCAGCGTGCGCAATATGGAACATGTTGACAGGATGATGCTGGCCGGGGCGGATATCGCTACGATTCCGACGAAGGTTCTGCGTGAGCTGATCAAACATGAACTGACCGACAAAGGGTTGGCGAAATTTATGGAAGATTATCAGAACAGCCTGAAAAAGTAATGGGGCAGTTTACTTAAACATCATTATATTGACAGGCAATGTACGTTATTAATCAGCGCTTTAAAATCTACAGCTACACGGATGAACGGCCGTATCGTCCATCCGTGTTTCTGTTCCCGGAGGAGTTAGTGAAGCTATGAATTGGTTTTCATTTTTTAAACTGCCGTCGCGCATTGCGGCGATCCTGGCAGGCGTCGGTGTACTGGGAGGCTTTTTGTCTCCCGGTTCTGCAGAAGCAGGGTACCGGAAAGTGCCGGAAAAATATCAGGATGTGGATGTGAAGGTACTGCAAAGCGGTCCGATGCTGTTGTTTTCTGACAGTCCGGAAATGGTTTACGAGAACGGAATTTTGTATAAGGATATTGTAGAAGGGGAAGGCAGAGTCTTTTTCCATCATGTGAACGGGACGAAGAATACCCGGAAACTTGCCATACTGATGCGTCCGGTCAATCTGCGGACAACCATCACCTGGGGCTGCAGGGGAATCGGCGATCCGGACACGGATTACTTTATTTCCGCACGCAAAGGGCAGACGCGGTACTTTAAAGAGTATAAGGAAAGCTGGAACAAGGTGCGTAAAAAGGAACTTGCGGAAAAGCGGGATAAGCGTACGAAGAGAGAAAAAGGCGAAGGGCCGGATTACAGCTTTTACCAGAAGCTCTCTGACCTGCCGCTGACGAACCTGGTGCGGGGCGAATATATGGAAGTCCTCTCACAGGCGTGCAACAGGAAGCAGGCAGGCGCCCGCCTGAAACCGGAACAGCTGCTGACCGGCATGTTTGATTTTCATGCAAGCCATCCGGTAGAAATCGTAATTATGATGTGTGATCCGAAAGAAGATATTGAGAATTTTTCGCAACAAGCCGCCTTACTGCCCATGGACGAACACCCCTTGCGGGGAACCTATCAGCATGCGGATCTGACCTATATTATCAAAAAGCCGTTCCGGATGAAATGGAATCAGGTAAAGGCGCTGTGCATGGCAGATTCGGAAGACCGTTATTATCTGATGGGTACGGACCGGATGACCGGGAGGAAGACACAGAACCACGGAAACTATGGCGTCATCTATCATCTCATGTACCGCGTGGCAGGTGAGCATCCGGTGCAGCTGGGGATCAATCCCTGGGGTGGCGAGTTTCACGGCACCGGGATGATGATATCGGACGGGAAGGCAGAACTGCTGAATATACCGGGAAAGAGCCAGTTTTTCGGAAAAGGGGACGAGATAGATGACATATTTCTCCATTCGCCAGATCATAAGAGAAAAGACGCGGAATTCATCTGGTCGCCTCCGGGCGCTTCCAATCTGCCGATACGGGCCTTTTGGACCGTGAACAGACTTGAAAATAGTAGACAATCTTAAATAAATTTTCTCTAAATTGAGAACAGCCCTTTACAAAATCAAAAAATATGGTAAACTTAAAGTAATAAGAGCAAAGATGAACTAAAAAAAACGGTGAGTTTTTTTGATTTATAAAAAGTAGTCTTCTTAGTAATTAGTCTTGATTGGAGGTTTGGCTGTGACTGTCCAAAAGAGAAATACCATTCAGCGTCAGCTGGTTATATCTGCAGTACGTTCGTTGAGCAACCATCCTACGGCAGAAGAAGTGTATAACCGTATTGTTCTGGATTATCCGGATATTAGTAAGGGAACCGTGTACCGGAATTTGAATTCACTGGTAGACAGCGGGTTGTTGCGGCGTGTTTCTGTTCCCAGTTCCGCAGATCGTTACGACCATATGCTGACCAAGCATTATCATGTGCAGTGCATGAAATGTCACCGGTTTATGAATGTGGACGATCTGGATTATTTCCAGGATCTGGACGACAAAATTGCCCAGATGACCGGTTATCGCATGGAAAATCATAATATCGTGTTCCAGGGAATCTGCCCGGAGTGCCAGATTGAAGAGCTGGAAGCCAAGAAGCGGGAAGTGGAAATGGCGAAAGCGGAAGGTCGGAAACCGGATAAGATCAGCGCAAAATTATAGGGCGACAGCGAATTGTTTGTTCTAAACATTTAGTACCTTTGATGGCAGCTGTGTGTTTACAAATAAAAACAAGTAGGGTATGATTGAGTTGCGGATAGTATGTCCGCAACTTTTTTCATGTTACCGTGGGGGGCATAAACTTGTAGTGCTCCTAAAAGGAGGCGGCTGCCTGCCGGTCAGGAGCGATTCTCAAAGTTTAAACTGATTATATGGAAAAGAAGCGGAAGAACATAATGACAAAGGCAAATCGTAATCAAAAAGCAAATAAGAACCAGTCAGAAAAACGCAGAAACATCTCCCCAAAACCGGCGTCAGTTTTTTCTGTGCAGAAGGGCCAGGAGATGGAACTGGAGATTACCGGTCTGGGCAGTGCAGGGGAAGGAGTTGGACGTTACCGGGATATTGCGGTGTTTGTGCCTGGAGCCCTCCCCGGTGAAACGGTAAGAGCTGCGGCTGCATTTATCAAAAAGAGTTTCATAGTCGGAAAACTGCAGGAAATCATTACGGCTTCTCCGGACCGGGTCGAACCGGTCTGCCCGGTTTACGAAGTCTGCGGAGGCTGCCAGCTGCAGCATCTGTCTTACGAAGCGGAGCTGAAAGAAAAACGGGAGCAGGTGAAAGCAGCATTAGAACGAATCGGGCATCTTCGCGACATCCACGTTGCGCCAACGATCGGTTCGGACCAGCCGTTGTACTATCGGAATAAAATGCAGTTTCCTGTTTCGGGAAAACGAGGTAAACTGCAAATCGGCTGCTTCGCGTTAAATACGCACAACGTAATTGACGTTACGGACTGCTGTATCCAGAAGAAAAAGAACAATGCCATTGCTGCTGTGGTACGGAAGTGGATGAAGCTGTATAAAATTACTCCTTATGATGAGGACAAAGGAACCGGCATGGTTCGTCACATCATGGGACGTGTCGGTGTGCACACCGGGGAGATCATGGTCTGCCTGGTCACGGCCCGGGATACCGTACCCCATCTGAAAGAACTGGTGCAGATGCTGAAGACCGAAATTCCCGGCGTCAAAAGCGTGGTACAGAATGTAAATAAGCGAAGCACCAATGTGATCTTAGGCGAGAAAACCCGGTTGATTGCAGGTAACCCAACAATAAAGGATAAGATCGGTCCCCTGAAATTCAATATTTCTGCCCAGTCGTTTTTCCAGGTGAACAGCGAACAGGCGGAAAAGTTATATAACACGGCCCTGGATTTTGCGGATCTGAAAGGGAAGGAAACGGTAGTCGATCTGTATTGCGGTACAGGGACCATCACCCTGTTCATGGCGCAGAAAGCAAAACGGGCGCTGGGGATTGAAATCGTTCCTTCCGCTATACGGGATGCAAAGAAAAATGCCCAGGCCAACCATATTGAAAACGCAGACTTTTTATTAGGCGATGCAGCGGTGGAAATGCCGAAGCTTGCTTCCGGCGGGCTGCGTCCGGATGTGGTGATTCTGGATCCGCCCCGGGCCGGTTGTGAGGAACGGGTGCTGGCCGCGATTGTAAAGGTGAAGCCGGAGCGAGTGGTGTATGTATCCTGTAATCCCGCAACCCTGGCAAGGGATCTGGCGTATCTGCATGAACACGGTTTTTCGATTGACAGGGTGCAGCCCTGCGATATGTTCAGCCGGACCCATCATGTGGAGACAGTAGTTAAACTGACACATAAAGAATAACGGATGGTTTGCTTAGGTTTTTGCCTGTTTGCCTAATCTTACGTCTGTAAATTTCGGCTTTTTTGGAAAAAACTACGTTTTGACTCTTGCAAACCCTGATAAATACTGTTATTATATTTGTGGTCCAGTGCTTATGCACTTTCGAATTTTTAATAAAAAAGGAGTGTAAATTATGAACAAACAAGAACTCGTTGCAGCAGTTGCTGCAGAAACCAGCATGCCTAAAAAATGCGTAGAAGCAGTGCTGAAATCCATCGTTGGTAATGTAGTTGCTGAAGTAGCCAAGAAAGGCAAAGTACAGATGATCGGCTTTGGTACTTTTGAAGCCCGCGAACGCGCTGCCCGTACCGGCAAGAACCCGCAGAACGGCAAACCCATCAAAATTGCCGCCTCTACCGTTCCCGCTTTCAAAGCAGGCAAAGCTTTCAAGGAAGCTGTTAACGCCAAACCGGCTAAAAAAGGTAAAAAATAATACGTGATTCCCGGCCCGCTGCAGAAATGCGGCGGGCTTTTTTGTTGGTATAACGGCGCTTTTTATGTCACGCAACAGACCAAGGCTTTGCCTGATGTTTTGTGTCTTGTGGTATTTTGAGACGACAGGCGGTCTGACTAAATCAAAAGATTGATTTTATTTGAGTAATGCATGGGCTTATGTTATAATAGTATTAATTTATAAAATATTGTAACATTATCGCTTTCTTCAATAATGGTAGAATGAGACTCGTGTTGATTTGAGCGGTGGTATTTTTCTGTGTTTTATCATAGAGTCGGAGGCGGCTTCATGAATTCAATCCGTCAAAAGTTTACCGTTTTAAATTTGGTAATCATATTTCTCTGTACGTTTATCGTGGGCGGGGCAGGCCTGTGGTTTACTTCCCGTTCCCAAAAAGAATATTCTGATGAGATCCTGCAGCTTACCTGCCGGCAGGAATCAAGTTTCCTGAATGACGAGTTTACCGATATCCAGCGATCCATTGGAATTTTTGCGGATCAGGCAACAGACCGGATGCCGCCGGTGGATGTGATCCGTTCCAATGCTGCGGTGCGTCGGCAGTATGTATCCGAGATGGAAAAGCTGATGGGCGACATCGTGCGCCATAGCAAGGGCGTTGTCTGCTATTATCTGCGCATTACACCGGAACTGGCAGATGAAGTAACCGGAGACGGCGGCTTTTTCTATACAAAAAAGAAGCGGGTGGAAACGTTCATCAAACAACCGCTGACGAAGATACTGGATTTTGACCCGAACGATGTGGAACATGTGGGCTGGTTTTACGCACCAAAAGCTGCCGGGAAGCCCATCTGGATGGAACCCTATTATAACAAAAACATAGACATGGATATGATATCCTATGTGACGCCGTTGTATAAGGATGGGCGGTTCATCGGCGTTGTGGGCATGGATATGGACTTCGGCCTGATTGTGAACGATGTTAGCGTTATCAGTCCCTACAAGACGGGATATACCAGTCTGGTGTCCCGGGAAGGCAAATTCTATTACCATCCTGTCTATAATCCGGGAACCACCGTTCTGGATTACAGCAAGGAACTGCAGGAATTAGTCAATGACCTGAAATATTACGGGGGAGGCGGACGGCCCAAAACATACAGTTATATGAATAAGGGTAAGGAAAAGAAGCTGGTATTCAGTCGGCTGCAGAACGATATGGTGCTGCTCCTTTCCGTTGAGGCCAATGAAATAGAAGCTGCACAGAACTCGATGTTCCGGATCACTGCCATTACGGCAATCGTCATGGCCTTACTGGCAGCCATTATTAACCTGATTGTATCTACCCGGATCACCAGGCCGTTAAAGGCCCTGTCGCAAGCTGCCGAACAGATCGCCGAAGGCAATCTGGATGTGGAGCTGCCCAGGCCCACCCACGATGAAGTGGGGGTTCTGACCCGAAGCTTTGACGTTACGGTGCAGAACCTTAAAAAATATATTTCCGGTATGCGGTATAAGGCGTACAGCGATCCACTGACCCATGTAAAGAACAAGAACGCCTACGAACTGGAAAAGGAACGGCTGGAAAGGCAAATGCAGATGGGGGATGCAAAATTTGCGCTGCTGATGCTTGATACCAACGACCTGAAGGAAATCAATGACACCTATGGGCACGACCACGGCGATGAATATCTGCTGGCCTGCTGCCAGCTGATCTGCAGGGTATTCGATCACAGTCCCGTGTTCCGCATTGGCGGCGATGAGTTCCTGGTATTACTGGAAAATGAAGACTACGAGCACCGGGAAGAACTGGTTGAGTTATTTAACCGTCTCGCGGCAAAGACGCTGCAGGAACCCCGTGCCTGGAACCGGGTATCCGCAGCGAAAGGGCTGGCTGTATGCGAGCCGTCCGATACGTCTCCGGAAGATGTATTGCGGCGGGCGGACCATGCCATGTATCAGGATAAAAAAGCGATGAAAGAAAACGGATGATAATGAATTTTACGAATGAAGAAAATGCCTCGCCTGTGCGGGGCATTTTTTGAATCCGGACCTGAAGCGGATGACAGCGAAGATGCACAGGGTTTTATGAATTATGGTAACAAGGGGGGAACATTATGCAAAAAATGAAAAAGACGGTTTCCATGGTACTGGCAGGGGATTCGTTCATTACGCAGAGGCTGCCCCGGGATGCAAAGCTGGCGGCGCTGAAACAGTATCTGGAAGGTTTTGACGTGCGGTTTACCAATTTTGAGATCCTGCTTCATGATTTTGAAGTGTTTCCGGCTCCGGTCAGCGGCGGTACCTGGGCCTGCGCCCGTCCGGCCGTGCTGCAGGATCTGCAGTATCTTGGCTTCAACCTTTATACCTGGGCCAATAACCATACCATCGACTGGAATCTGGGAGGGATTTTAACTACCAAAAAGCATCTGGACGCCGCCGGTGTTGTCCACGCCGGCTGCGGGATCAATCTGGAAGAAGCGGCCCAGCCCCGGTATCTGGATCTGCCCCAGGGCCGTGTGGCGATTATCGGTGTGACATCTACCATGAACGAGTGGGGAATGGCTTCCAACCCGCGGCGGGATGTGTTGGGACGGCCCGGCGCCAACGTGCTTCGGTACCAGACGGTTCACAAGGTAAAACCGAAAGAATTGGAAACCCTGCGCAAAATCGTCGATCAGACCGAAGTGAATGCCGACCGCATGCTGCTGGAAAAAGAAGGGTTCAATAAGCCGCTGACCGGCGGTTACCTGATCGGAAAGATCCGCTTTGAAGCTACGGCCCGTGGCGAGATGCCCGGTACCGTCACCACCATGAACAAAAAGGATGCGGACCGGATCGTCCGTTCCATTGAAGAAGCGAAACGGCAGGCGGATTTTGTATTTGTCAGCCACCACAGCCATGAACGAAAAGGGATGGCGAAGAACCGGCCGGCGGATTTCTGCCGCGATTTTGCAAAACTTTGTATTGATGCCGGGGCGACGGCCTATATCGGACACGGTCCTCATATCTGGCGCGGCATTGAGATTTACAAAGATAAACCCGTATTCTACAGTCTGGGGGATTTCATTTTCCAGAACGATTCGGTGGAGCGCCAGCCCACGGAGTTTTACGATCTGTATGACCTGGGACCGGATAACACCGTAGCTGACGGCCTGGATGCCCGCAGCGCCAACGGAACCCGGGGCCTTGCAGTCGATCATTTTGTGTTTGAATCAGCCCTGGCTTCCTTTACGGTGACAGACGGCGCGATCCGGGAAGTGGATCTGCAGCCCCTGAGCCTGGGCTTCAAAAACGGCAGAAGCTTCCGGGGACGTCCGGAACTGGCGGACGCGAAGTATGGCGAACAGATTCTGGCGGATATTGCGGATCTGTCCAAAGAATACGGAACCGCGATTCAGATTGCGGACGGAAAAGGGAAGATTGTCATTTAGTATTGCAAAACGGAAAGGCGTTATGCTTTTCCGTTTTTCCTTTATTTGTGCTGTTTACATCTGGTTGCTGTTCATTTTGTATACAGTATTTCTGAGGGTGAAATATTGTGAAGAGATTTTCCTGGTGCTATACTAATAAGTAATAATAAAGGCAGGTGTGCCTGATTATTTTGGAGAGACTGATTGTATTAATCGGTGTTTCCACAAGTTTAGCCGGGCTATTGGTTTTGGTCGCATCCGGCAAAAGGGGGGTAAACTATGTTAATCTTAGGTGGTCTTATTGTTCTGGCGGCGCTGTTCCTGCTGGTGAAGCGCTATGAAGCCAGGATGGTGCTGGTAGGCGCCGGTATCGTGATGTGTCTGGTGTCAGGGGCTCCCATGAAGGCGCTGGATGCCTTTGCCAAAGGCATGGGCAGCGGTATGATTGCTTCTGCCTGCTCCAGTATGGGTTTTGCGCTGGCCATGCGTTTTACGGGCTGCGATAAACATCTGATCAACGCCCTGGCAAAAATCCTGTTAAAAGTAAACTGGCTGCTGATTCCCGGCGTTATATTCGGGACCTATGCCGTGAACGTGGCGCTGCCCAGTGCGGCTGGCACGGCGGCAGCGGCAGGCGCCATCTTCATTCCCATCCTGATGGGCGCCGGCGTGCACCCGGCTATGGCAGCGGCTGCGGTTAAGTGCGGTACCTACGGTTCCATGCTGAACCCCGGTCTGGCCCACAACCCGTTTGTGGCGAAGATTGCCGGCGTCAATGTAATGGACGTCATCGCGTTCCATTACAAAGCCAATATCGCTTCCCTTCTTGTTGGCGCTGTGGTTTTAACTGCGATTGCTTACTTCCTGAAGGAAAATAAAGGTCATGTGGTAGAAGGGTTGGAACTGGATACGGAATTTAAGGTAAATCCGCTCTACGCTCTGATGCCCGTAGTTCCCATCGCAATTCTGATTTTAGGCGCGACCAAGATGGTTCCCATGTTCAAGATGGGGGTAGCCCAGGCTATGGTCATCGGCGCCATCCTGACCTGCATCGTGACCCGGACCAACCCGGCGGCACTGACCAAGTCTTTCTTTGACGGCATGGGCAAAGCCTACGGCGATATCATCGGTATCATTCTGGCGGCAGGCGTGTTCGTAGCCGGTATGAATGCTATGGGTCTGGTCAAGGCGTTTATCGCCGCCATGGTCAACAATCCGTCTATCGTTAAGATCTGCGCATCCGTAGGTCCCTTCCTGCTGGGTCTGATCACCGGTTCCGGCGATGCGGCGACCTTTGCGTTCAACGAAGCGGTTACGCCCCATGCGGCAGACTTCGGTATGTCCATCGTGCAGATGGGTTCCATGGCTACTTTGGGCGGCACCCTGGGCCGTACCATGTCCCCGATTGCCGGCGCAACCATCATCGTAGCCGGTATCGCAGGCATCAGCCCCATGGAAGTTACCCGCCGCAATGCGATCCCCATGATCTTTGCCATGATCGTCGGCATGATGTTCCTGGCATTCTGATTCAGGCATAAAAAGCAGTATATAGTGTAAAGATGATATGCTTCCGCGTATCCGTTCCGTGCGGGTACGCGGAACCTGTAATATGAGTATTTAGGGAAACACTGATTAATTCGTCTGCACGCTGACCGGTGCTTTTTGTGACTGACTGCGTCAATGTCCCTCAACGCAGCTACGGCTGCGCCTTCGGGCCATTTCCTTGTCAGTCGCAAAAAGC
>NZ_CADBFF010000026.1:0-39297 GCF_902793885.1 uncultured Succiniclasticum sp. | reverse complement strand
CCACTAGGATTCTGCCGAAACAAAATCCCCGTTCGACTTGCATGTGTTAGGCACGCCGCCAGCGTTCGTCCTGAGCCAGGATCAAACTCTCCATAATAATTACAGAAAGCCGATTCGGCTCTTCTTGTTGTTCAGAAATTTTTGACTTCGTTAGGTCCGTCCCAAAAGGGACTGACCCGCACATTCATTTGGTTCGTTATTCAGTTCTCAAGGTTCCTCTGCCGTCAACCGACGGCTTTTATATATTAGCATTCGTTTTAATTCTTGTCAAGCACATTTCTTCATAATTTACCAAAACAAATACAGAATCTTTTTCACCCGTCCACGGATTAAACAAAAATTCTTCCAGTGCGTACTTTTTATGTAACTCCCGCCAGTTTTTGAAAACATAATCCGGAATATAGTTACGTACCCGTTTCTCATCCTTCCAAAATGCAGAAACCCTTTCGTAATTTATGGTTGTACGCCATTGCAGCCATTCCGGTTTGAAATTAGGCAGGTATCGCAAAACATCCAGCCGCAGCAATTCCCGTACCTGGAACAGCAACTCCGGTTGTTGTTCTTCGACATATGTAAACAACATTTGAGCAGTTTCCAAGGCATTATGACCTATTCCGGCCATCTCTTTCTGTCGGTACCATTCCGTCAGCTTCCTGAAAAAGGAAAACGTCGATCCTCTCCCCGCCTGCTCCGACAGATATGCCAGTGTAAAAGGAAACCTGCCGCTGTTAGCAGTCAGGTCAAATACCTCTTCCAGAATTTTTAAGAAACGTATCTCCTTATAACTCAAATACTTTGTTGCCAAAATTTCATAAGGTGGCTGGGCCATGTAAATCAGGCCGTGACGGTCAGAAACTCTTTCCATTTCCGTACCGGACAGAATCTTTAAAAAACCAAGCTGCAACGCATGGGGGCGTAATCCATATACATCATCAAAGGATTGGGCGAAACTCTTCAAGTCCTGCAACGGAAGTCCCGCTATTAAATCCATATGGATATGCATATTGCCGGATTTCAGCAACGCTGCAACTGTATCTTTTAATCTGCCCCAGTCATCTTTTCTCCCGATAGCCTGTAGTACGTCCGCATCCGTGCTCTGTACGCCGATTTCCAACTGGAAACGCCCTTTCGGTACCGTCTGTAAAAAACTCACAGCGGCGGGACTCAGAATATCCGCTTTTATTTCAAAATGAAACGTGGTTTTTGTATTTGCCGAAGCCAGGTACTGCATAATGGGAAGATAATAGGTTTCATCCAGATTGTAGGTCCGGTCTACAAACTTCACCAACGCGGCCCCTGCCTGCATAAACCTGTCCATATCCGCCAACACCAGGGGCAGGCTCCGCCGGCGTACCGAGTGAGAAATGCCGGACAGACAATAAGAACAGTGGAACGGGCAGCCACGGGACGCTTCGTAATACACAATTTTATGCTGCGCCACAACCTCTGCCAGGTCGGGATACGGAAACGGCAGCTTATCCAGGTCATCCACTGTAAGCGTCGCATCCGGAACAGCAAGCCTGCCGGATTCATCCCGATACGCAATCCCCTCCGGTATCAATTCCTTCCAATGACTTATATTCTGTCTTGCTACCTGCTTAACAACAGCGGGAGATTCTGTTCCCTGCGTTTCTGTTCGTTCAAACTGTGCCACTCTCTGTAAAAAAGCGGCTACAACCTCCTCTCCTTCACCACAGACAATAAAATCCACAAAAGACACTGCAGCAAAGGTTTCTGCGGGGCGAAACATGACCTCGGGGCCTCCCAGCATCAAAAAGCAATCCGGCAAAACCTTGCGCAACAACTCGCCCAATTCCAGTACAAACCGGCGATTCCATATATGTACTTCCAGGCCGATCAAAATTGGTTCGTCGTTTGTAACTCCGGCCTGGTCGATCTGTTCCGTAATACGGATCAAAACCGAAAGCACCGGTTCATTGACCGTAACTTCCAGTCTGTGAACCGATAAAATTCCCTGCTCCCTGCAGTATTCCGTCACATAACGGATACCCAGCGTGGTATGAATATATTTGCTGTTCGTTCCAATAAAAAATGCCTGCATACCGATTTCCTCTTCCAAAAAAAGCTTCAATTCCCAACTCATAGTGATATAATAGTAAAGAATTGAATAAAATGCAATAAAAATTCGAGGAGGTACTATGAATACACCATCTCACGGAAGCAAGGTTGCGAGAAAAGACATTCCTGCCGTTTTCCAGTGGAAGATACAGGACATTTATGCTACACAGGAAGAATGGGAAAAAGCCTGCACTGCCCTAAAAGAGCTGATTGCGGAACTGGAAACATGCAAAGGCAGCCTGAAAGACGCCGGCATATTATTACAGGCCTTACAGTTGCGGGATCGCATGTCGCAGGAAATTGATAAAATTTACGCCTACGCCCGTCTGCAGCAGGATGCAGACAACGGAGACGTAAATGCCCAAGCTCTTTCAGGAAAAGCGGAAGGAATTCTGGCTGCATTTTACAACGCAGTTTCTTTTATTGACTCTGAAGTTACTTCGCTCCCGAAAGAGCAACTGGAACAGTTAAAAAACGACCCATTGTTTTCCGACTACAGTTTTTACCTGGAAGACCTGGAACGAATGCGAGAACACATACTGCCCGGTGAGCAGGAAGCAATCCTGGCACAAAGTCAGCTGGCCACCGGAACCGGCGCCCTTGCCTTCCGGGCACTGGTATCTGCCGACATGGAGTTCCCTGTCATCAAAGACCGCAACGGCAACGATGCGATTGTAAGCGAAGGCTGCTATATGCTGAACATGTCCAGCGATGACCGTGTTTTACGCAAAAACTCTTTTTTTGGCCTGATGAACACCTATCACCATTACCGGAATACGCTGGCCGCCACGCTGACCGGAACCTGCCGCAGCCGTTACTTTTATGCCCGGGTCCGCGGTTATCAGAATTCCATGGAGGCCAGTCTGGCGGAAGAAAACATCCCCGTCAGTCTTTACAACGGGCTGATTCAGACCATACATGCCCATCTGAAACCGCTGCACGAGTATATTACACTGAAAAAAGAAACGCTGGGTTATGATGAATTCCACCCCTATGACCTGTATGTGCCTTTATCCCAGGAAGGAGAAAAAAGTTTTTCCTGCACATTTGCCGAAGCCTGTGAAACAGTAAAAAATGCGCTGCAGCCGTTAGGGCAGGCCTATATTGAAGCGTTGCAGAAAGGTATGACAGATGGCTGGATCGATATATATGAAAACAAAGGAAAACGAAGCGGCGCTTATTCCTGGGGCGTCTACGGCGTTCATCCCTATGTTTTGTTGAATTTCCAACCTCGTTACAACAGCATTTCCACCCTGGCCCATGAACTGGGGCACTCTCTTCACAGTTACTTCAGCAGTCAGGCCCAGCCTTATGCAAAAAGCGACTACAGCATCTTTTGCGCCGAGGTCGCTTCTACAACCAACGAAAATCTTCTATTGGAATATGCGCTTGCCAGGGCAGATAAAACACAGAAAATCTTTTTGCTTAACCAGTTCCTCGAGGCGGTACGTACCACCGTATACCGTCAGGTACAATTCGCAGAGTTTGAAAAATTCATTCATGATAAAATCACCATGGGAGAATCTCTGCAGGCTGAAGAACTGGAAAAATACTGGCTGGAAAGCAACCGGACTTATTACGGGCCTGACTTAACCGTTGACAAGGAGTTGGGCAGCGAATGGAGCCGTATCCCCCATTTCCATACTCCCTTTTACGTTTATAAATACGCAACCGGTTACAGCGCCGCCACAGCATTCAGCGAAGCCATATTAAACGAATCGGCAGATAAACACCGAACAGTTCCTCCGTCCAATGCCGGATCCGGGAACCCGTTGAACCCCTGTCAAAGCGTTTCAGCCGTAGAAAAATACCTGAAGTTTTTACATGCAGGCGGCAGCGATTACAGTTTGAATCTTTTAAAAGAGGCCGGTGTAGATCTGAATTCACCACAGCCGGTACAGGTTACGTTGGAAAAATTTGCCAGAAAGCTGAAAGAACTGAAGGAACTGCTTTAACAGAAAACAGAAAAAAGCACCGCAGTGTTTCCGGTTAGTCCCGATCATGCAACGGATTCCGGAATCACTTGCGGTGTTGTTTTTTTAGGGAGACGCTGAAATGGCCCGAGGGCGCAGCCGTAGCTGCGTTGAGGGACATTGACGCAGTCAGTCACAAAAAGCACCGGTCAGCGTGCAGACGAATTAATCAGTGTTTCCTTAGCTTTTGAAAATCTCTTCCAAAATTCTCCGCAAAATATCTCAGGATTTCAATCAGATTCTGCACATCATAGCGTAAAGCTCTTTGAACATATCCTCTCTCATCCGCCTTGGCATCATTTCCATATTATTTAAAACGGTGTACCTTTCTTTGCGGACTTCCCGGGCAAAAAGCCATGCCTTTACGAACATCACTTCTGTAATCCCTCTGCGTTTCGGATTAATATCAATTCCATACGCCTTTAAAAAATCCAAAAGCATCCGGTACTCGCGTTTCTGCAGCCAAGCTGCGCCAATCGTACCGATGCCTACAACGATACCATGGGGCAGTCCGTGGTCAAACAACTCATCAAGGGCATGGCAGAATAAATGATCTGAGCCGCTGCAGGGACGCGAACTGCCTGCAATCTGCATGGCAAGGCCTCCCAACACAAGCGACTGGGCCAGCATTTTGACGCCCTCCTGACTGGTAAAAGATTTTATATCAGAATAGAGCAAGGCATTCAATGCCCTTTCCGACAACATATACGCAAAGTCATTGGGCTGTCCGTGGTTATATTTGCAGTCCAGTTCCCAGTCATATAAAGCGGTATAGTTGCTGATAATATCACCCACGCCGGCTTCCAGCAACAACCGGGGCGACTTCAGGATAATATCTGTGTCGATCAGAAGCCCGTCCGGTGTTTTCGAGGTAAAGGAATGGGTCCGGTTGCCTTTGGAAAAAAGAACGGAGACAGGAGAACACACACCATCATTACTGAGCGCCGTCGGAATCGCGATGTACGGCACATTCGCCACAAAAGCAGCATATTTCGCCGTATCCAGGGCAGTTCCGCCGCCAAAACCAATGATCATCCGGATTCCTTCCATGCTGATTTTCTTCGCAATGGAAACCGCATAATCATACGAACTGGACTCCACGGTAACCACTTCATATTCTTTCAGTTGCGACAGCATGAGGGTAACTTTTTTTTCCAGCTTTTGGAGCAATCCGTCCGTAGTTAAAATTAAAACCCGCTTTCCGAGAATATCCGGGAAATTCAAATCCAGATTATCTTTCAGCTCTTTTAAGGCATCCGGTTTCACTTTCATAAACAAAGGGAGATTGAATTCTTTCATGTCGGCAAGGTCCTCTATTCGGTAATATATTCAATACAGTAATAAACGCTTCTTTTATCATTTTAAGGAGACGCTGATTAAATGAGTTTGTGCGCTGACCGAGGGCTTTTTGCGACTGGCAAGAAAATGGTCCGAAGGCGCAGCCGTAGCTGCGTTGAGGGACATTGACGCAGTCAGTCACAAAAAGCACAGGTCAGCGTGCAGACGAATTAATTAGCGTTTCCTTAAATTAAGACTGCGCACCTTATCCCGCAGGGGAAGTACGCTGGTTGCGGAAACCGAAAGCTCGTCGATCCCCATGCGCAGGAACGCTTCTGTCAGGGAAAGGTCAGCCCCAAGCTCCCCGCAGATGCCCACCCAGATACCGGCTTTGTGAGCATTTTTCGCTGTCATCTCAATGAGGCGCAAAACAGCAGGATGATGAGGATCAAAGAAATCGTCCAGTTTGGTCTGCTGCCTGTCAATGGCCAGGGTGTACTGGGTCAGATCGTTAGTACCCAGGCTGAAAAAGTCCACTTCTTTCGCCAGCGCGTCACTGACCAGTGCAGCCGCAGGAGTCTCAATCATGATGCCTGTCTCGATTTGCTCCGCACAGGGAATCCCCTCTTTTTTCAACTGGGTCATCACCTCAGCCAGCAGAGCTTTAGCCATCCTTACCTCTTCCACTGAAATGATCATGGGAAACATGATGGCCAGCCTGCCATACACGGAAGCCCTGCACAAAGCCCGCAGCTGGGTTTTAAACAATTCAGGCCTTGTGAGGCAGATGCGGATAGCCCGAAGTCCCATAGCCGGATTTTCTTCCGGATCCAGATCAAAATAATCAGCTTTCTTATCCGCGCCGATGTCCATGGTACGGATGACAACACGTTTGCCCTCCATGGCCGTCAGCGCCTTTTTATAAGCTTCAAACTGTTGATCTTCCGTAGGATAATCATCATTTTCCAGATACAGGAACTCACTGCGGAACAGACCGATGCCTTCCGCGTCACTGGCCACGACGCGAGGCAGGTCGGCAGGATTTCCTGCGTTGGCATAAATCAGAACCTTCTGCCCGTCCTGCGTCACGCTTTCCTTACCCCGGACGTTCTCCAGCCGTTCCCGTTCAGCCTGCGCCTGTTTCTGTTTTTCCTGCATAACTGCCATCGTAGCCTCATCTGGATCCAGATACACGGTGCCGGTAAAACCGTCAACGACTGCCATTTTACCCTCCAGATCCGTATGAATCTGGGTGCCGGTGTTGACCACAGTGGCAATGCCCAGGTTCCGGGCCAGAATAGCCGTGTGGGAACTGGCACTGCCGCCGGACAGCACAAATCCTAATATTTTTTTTGTATCAAGCTGCATGGTTTCGCTGGGGGCCAGGTCATCCGCTGCCAGAATCACCTGATCATACTGGGAAAAATCAATCGCCGGGCCGCCGCTTAAAATCTGCTCCACCCGGCGGGAGATATCCAGCACGTCCGCTGCCCGTCCCTGCATGTATTCGTCATCCATACCCCGGAACATGGCGGCAAGTTCCTGGGCGGTCCTGTCCACAGCCGCTTCCGCATTCAGCATCTCTTCCCGGATATGACTTTCCACCCCTTCAATATACTCATCGTCTTCCAGCATCATCTGGTGGATCTCAAAGATGGCGGCGTCTTCTTCCCCGACTGTCTCCAGCGCTTTTTCATATAATTGCCCCAACTGGGCCGCAGCCTCTTCCCGTGCTGACTGAAAGCGCTGCACTTCCGTTTCCGGGTCTGTTATCGTGCGGGCAGCCGTAGAAATTGTATTGCGGTGGAACAAAGCCAGCGGTCCGATGCTGATGGCCCCATATACGGGTTTTCCTGTAATCGTAAGCATACATTTCTCCTGTATAGCAATGACA
This sequence comes from uncultured Succiniclasticum sp., assembly GCF_902793885.1. Lineage (NCBI taxonomy): Bacteria > Bacillati > Bacillota > Negativicutes > Acidaminococcales > Acidaminococcaceae > Succiniclasticum > uncultured Succiniclasticum sp. The sequence goes on along the minus strand of NZ_CADBFF010000026.1, from coordinate 32,073 downwards.
AGAAGACCGAAAAACTGCGGCTCATTGATGCCCTGCAGGACTGTGCCTCCTTCCCCGGTCTGTTTTTAACAGTACAGATTATGGAAACGCTGATCTATCCGTATTTCTATAAATTAGCTTTCAGGAAAGCTTCTACAGCAGCTGCAGCCGCTTCTTCATCCGCGCCTTCCACATCTACGGTGATCACTTCTCCCTGTTTTACACCCAGGCCCATGACGGCAAACAATTTTTTCAAATCAGCCTTCCGGGCGCCTTTGGCCACCGAAATCTTGCTCTCAAATTTTTTGGCTTCTTTGACCAGCAAGCCTGCGGGACGGGCATGAATGCCGGCTGCATCGGTAATGGAATAGGTAAATGTTTTCATACGTTTTTCCTCCCTTTACACAAAATTTAATAACTCAAAACTTGTAAACATCTATTTTTATTTTGATAACAAACTCATTCAACGGCATCCTTGCGGGTAAATCCTAAAATGAAGCAGGCAACCAGAGCCCCGACGAGCAGCGCCACAAAATACATGGGCCAGTTGGTCACTACACCGAACACGAACAGACCGCCGTGAGGCGCCGGCACGGTGCAGTTAAACAGCATGGACAGAGCGCCGGCCACTGCGGAACCGATAGCACATGCCGGAATCACATGCAGGGGATCGGACGCCGCAAAAGGAATCGCCCCTTCTGTGATAAAACTAAATCCCATAATAAAGTTCGTCACACAGGAAGAACGTTCCTGCTTCGTAAATTTCTTTTTGAACAGCAGTGTGCAGAGAGCGATGGCAATGGGCGGAACCATGCCGCCAATCATAACGGAAGCCATGATGCCGGAAGAAACGGCCTGGCCGGATGCTCCGGCAAGGGAAGCCGTGCCGAACACATAGGCCGCTTTATTGATAGGCCCGCCGAAGTCAATAGACATCATGCCGCCCAGGATAAATCCCAGAATCACTTTGCTGGAAGAAGACATACCGGCCAGTACACCCGCCAGCCATTTGTTGAACATAGCCGTAGGCGGGTTGATGATGTACGTCATAATAATTCCCATCAGCAGCAATCCCAGCACCGGATACAGCAGCACCGGCTTGGTTCCTTCCAAGGCCTGAGGCAGGCCGGACAACACTTTTTTAAGCCAATTCACCAAATACCCGGAAATAAAGCCGGCAAACAGAGCGCCGAAGAACCCGGAGCCCCCGTTCACCGCCAGGAAGCCGCCTACCACACCGGGCATCAGTGCCGGACGCTCGCCGATACTCATGGCGATGTAACCTGCCAGAATCGGCATCATCATACTGAAGGAAAGGCCGCCAATGTTTTTCAGGAAAGCTGCCAGCGGGGTACCGGAACCGAAGTTAGCCGTGCCCGCATTTCCCATATCAAACAGGAACGCCAGGGCAATGAGGATGCCGCCGCCAATCACGAAAGGCAGCATGTGGGACACACCGTTCATCAGATGTTTATAGATCTGACGGCCTACGCTTTCCCCCTCTGCCGTCGCGGCAGCCGGTTCATCAGAGGGCGCACCCTCTCCGCTAAAGACAGGAGCTTCCCCCTTCAGAATGGTATTGATCAGCTTTTCCGGTTCTTTGATTCCTGCGGACACTTTTACAAACAAAACTTTTTTCCCGGCAAACCGTTGCACCGGAACATTCTTGTCACAGGCCACGATAATTCCTGCAGCTCTTTCAATATCAGCCGCCGTCAGAGTGTTTTTCACGCCGCCGGATCCGTTGGTCTCAACTTTAATATCTATCCCCATAGCAGCGGCTTTCCGCTCCAGGGCTTCTGCCGCCATATAGGTATGGGCAATACCGGTAGGACAGGCCGTCACAGCAGCCACAAACGGTTTGCCGGAGTCTGCCGCTGCCCCGGCAGCAGCTGCTGCAACACTCGCTGCCCCTGCACCTGCAGTTCCGGCACCCTCGCCGGCTCCAGTTGCTTTTTCCGCAGTCGTTGCAGCCTGTTCCGCCTCCGCCTGTTTTCGTTCCTCTTCTGCTTCCGCTTCTTCCTGCTCTATCTGGATTTTCTCTGCCTCATCAATGATATGGAGATATTCTTCCGGCGTCTTGGCGTTCATCAACGCTTCGTGGAACTCATCGTCCATCAACATCCGGCTCAACCGGCTCAATACTTCCAGATGAACATTTTCTCCTCCAGCGGGGGCCGCAATCAGGAAAAACAGGAATGCCGGTTCTTCATCCAGGCTTTCGTAGTCCACCCCGGCCCGCACAATCATGCTGGCCAGTCCGGGAGTTTTCACCGCTTCCGTCTTTGCATGAGGGATAGCAATCCCTTCCCCGATACCGGTGCTGCCTTCCGCTTCCCTGGCCAGCACCCTTGCTTTGTACAGAGCCTTGTCAGCCAAATTTCCGCCGGCCTCCATCAGGTCTACCAATCGCTCCACTGCCGCCGGCTTGTCAGCAACTACAGCATTCAAATCAATGCTCTGCGGTTTTAAGAGGTCTGTAATACGCATAGCGCTTCCTTTCCGCCGCCCTGTTACAGTCGGCACATCTCATATTCCGGCCAGCAGCGCTTCGATTTCCTCCCGCTCTGCCAGCCAGTCCTTAAATGCCGTGGCGCTTCCACTGGCAATTCCATATCGTAAAGCCTCCGACAAATTTCCGTCGCTGCGTTTATAACCTGCCAGGAATCCGGCTACCATGCTGTCTCCTGCCCCTACCGAATTCACCAGAGTGCCTTTGGGAGAAAGACAGCGATAGATCTTGCCATCCTCCCCTGCCAGAAGAGCCCCGTCGCCACCTAAAGACACCAGTACATTTTCGGCTCCCTGCTGCCGCAGTTTTTCAGCGCAGACAGCCACATCTTCGTCAGATTGCAGTTCCTGTTTAAATAACTCTTCCAGCTCTTCTTTATTCGGTTTTATCAAAAAAGGATGGCAGGGTATGGCGCTGGTCAGAAGTTCTCCTTCTGCATCCACCACCACACGGACCTGTTTCCCGTTCATCCGTTCCAAAATTTTCCGGTAGGTATCTGCGGGAAGTCCTTTGGCAATACTCCCGGACAGCACCAGTATGTCTTCACGTGCTAACGCATCAAACTGCTGAAACAGCAGCCGCAGATTTTCATCGGATATTTCAGGACCTAACCCGTTGACTGCCGTTTCTGCTCCTGTTTCTGCCAGCGCCGCTTCTGTACCGGCCGCCTTTTCCTCTCCGGCCAGCACCGTTTTGCCGGCGCCGATTTTTACATTGATCCGGGACAGCCCTTCTTCCAGATGGATAAAGTCACACTGGCAACCGGCCAGACCGGAAAGCCGTTCGATTTCCGCTCCGGTAAAGCCGGCCACAAAACCCAGCAGTCTCACCGGCAGCCCCAGACGTCGGAGAATAATACCAACATTAATCCCCTTTCCTCCGGGATAAACAGCCTCCTGAACGACACGGTTGATAGCCCCTGCCCGAAACACCGGCATGTGCACCGTGTAGTCCAAAGACGGATTAAAGGTTACGGTATATATCATGACACCCCCACCTCCCAGGAAATCCGGTAAATGCCTTTCACGGCACCTTTAAATATGCTTAAAAGAAATTGCGAGCCAACAAGTATACAGACGGAACACTAAACGCTTCCGCTGCCTTTTCTCCTCCTGCTACCGGCAACAGAAAAACATAAAGGATGAAGAAAATCAATACCCCGGCAGCAACATGAATCCATGCCGCCAACCAACCGTCCTTGAAATACAGCAGCGCAATTCCGACCCCGGCACCCATCACCAGGATCACCATCGACAGTATCAGGCCCCCAAAAAGCACTTCCGGAACCTGTTTTGAAACCCAAACACATCCTGCAGCCGCCGCCACAAAGGTCAGCACACTGACCCGGGCCCAGCCGGCAAAATAACTCTTTCCTTCCCGTACCATACGGTCAATATTCCAGCCTGTCAGCATGGCAAAGGCAGGAAAACCCAGCACCAGGGCAAGAGTCCGTTGTGCATAACACAGGGTGGAAACTGTCAGGGCCGTCACACCCCATAACAGCAAATACAGATTCCGGCGCAATTCTTCTGTACTGCTTTCAGAAATCCCGTCCTTGCAGGATTTGAGTAACAGTCCAGTCCAGGGAAACATACACACCAGCATTTTGGGAACTGCATACGAATCCAACAACTCAGCCGGTGCGATTACTGTCCCATACAAAAACAATACACTGTTGCCCAGCACCAAACCGGCCCATAAAAGAGCCCCTCCGTTCCAGTGTTTCATTCTCCGGAACCTTTCTCATCAGCCTTATATTCCGTGCTTGTATTCTTTTCCGCAATAGTAAGCACGTTAGAGCCAAAAGCCCGCAGGGTAACGCATGCGCCTAATAAAAACGGAAGGTACTCTGTCGTGAACCGCCACAAGACAGCCAGAATTCCCACCGTACCGCTGGGAACCAACTGGGCAAAAAGCACCAGAAAACCGGCTTCCGCTATGCCGCTTCCCCCCGGTGTAGGTGAAAAATACAACACCAGGTTCAGCAGGTACATACGCCCCAGCACCTGGACAAGGTCAAAGGGAAACTGCAGGCCCATAAAATAACAGGGCACCGTAAGGTAAATAAAGGTCAGGCTGACACCGGATTCAATAAAAGCCCGCAGCACCATGACCGGCTGCTTCCCCATAATATAGACCGCCTGACGAAAATCATGGTACCAGCGGAAAGCCTGGCGCCTGCGTTCATGCTTAAAATGCTGGGAAAAATAATAGATGATCCGTTCCGGGTAATCCGTATGCATCAAAATAATCGCAGTAACCGGAATTGCTATAAAAATCACCGAAACCGTCATGATGACCGGCATTGGAATCCAACTGGTAATAGCGTCATCCTGTTCCATAAAAATCGGCAGCATAATAATCAGAAAAAAGATAGACATGATGGTCCGCACCAGGATGATCAGGGTAGAACGGGCCACCGGCACGCCGGCCCGGCGCATAAACATCACCTGGGCAATGGCCCCGCCGGAAGCGCCGGGAGTCAAAAGTGCCAGAAAATAATTGCTTAGCACCACCTTGGTCACATCGGATAACGGCAAATCTTCCCCGGTGATCCGGGCCAGCGTCAAAAGACGCGTACCGTCAAAGAACAACCCGATAGCCAGAGATCCCAACGCGCACAAAACAGACCATGAAGAAAACATGGTCAGATAATCCAGCGCCCGGATATCAAATGTAAAATAAATGACTGCCGCTGATACGGACAGAACGAATGTCGCTAACAGCGCAATCCGTTTAAACAGTTTATTACGATGCATGTTCTATGTCACCAAGTCTCCTGTGGTTCTTTCGTGATAAACAATGAATCCCCCGGTATTTACTCAATTTCCCATAACTTTTTCGTATTGGCAAAATGCAGTTTTACAAAACGCTCCAGTGCATCCATCCCCTGCTTCTGCACCAGGCGCCGGGCAGCATTGGTAGCTGCTTCTCCGCCCCCTTTGGGGATTCTGCCGATGCCCGCTTCCGGAGCCATCTGCCGTAATGTCTGCAAAAAAGCAGCCCGCGCCAGCACACTGGCAGAAGCAACCGCAATGTCCTCCTCTGCCCGGGGACGCTGCCACACCTGCATATCCGGAGCAAAGGCATGGACGCCGTCGGGAATGTCATTGTTTTTGGCAAACTGATCCACCAACGACCATTTGCATTGGGGATATTGCAGCCAGGCCTGTTTCAGCGCAGCCACATGACCCAGGGCCAGCAGGGTATTCAACGAACCTCCCTCACTCTGCACCTGGTCATACCTCATATTGTAAACTTGAGGTTTCATAACAAGGACGCTGACAGCAAGCGCTGTGTCCCGAATCACATTTTCCAGGGCCAACACTTTTTCGTCTGACAGGGACTTACAGTCTTTTACCCCGGCAGCCAATAATGCCTCCCCGCCTTTTTTGTCCAGGCAGACGGCAGCTACTACCAGTGGACCGAAATAATCGCCTTTCCCGCTTTCGTCACTTCCCAGCCATACGCCCGGAAAATCCGGTTCTTCCGCCAAAAGAAAATGGGGCCTGGCCGAACTGCAATGAACGGTTTCCGAAAGCGCAGACGCATCAGCACTTCCCTGGCTTTCGCGGATGCCTGCAGTATTTGAACCTTTGTTATTATGCAACGGGATCTGATGAACCAGTTCGAGGGCCTGATCTCGCAGATCTGAATTCTCGCCGCCCCAGACCAGGCTGATCCCTTTTTTGCCATTGTATACGTTAAGGGTAACTTTTTTCCCTGAAGCGGTTAAAAGAAGCTGGACTCCGTAATTAATGGTTTTCGTTTGTACGTTTCCTAAGGTGCACAGGCTTTCTTCCAAACTGTTGATATACTTTTCAAATTCCAAGATGGTTTCCTCTGTTTCTGTTTTGGTTATATATGATAATGATATAAAGATAAAAAAGATAAAGTTAATGATTAGTTAAAGATAAAGCAAGGTAAGGATGTACGGTTTATAGTTTTATGATGAAAAGAACAAATAGAACAAATGTAACTTATCGGAAGATGTCAATTCTGGTATTTACAGGCATCAATGAGCAACTTGTCGGCAAATACATTCCTGTAACATGCAGTAATCAAAAAAATACGGTTCATTCAATAGCCATAAAAACGTTATTCCTGCAAGGCAGCAGTTTCTACCGCTTTCAACGGGACACCGTTTGCTTCCGCAATCTTTTTACAGTCTTCAAATTCCGGGACAGCATTGACCACTTTACCGTCCAGCAGTCCTTCTTTGACCCTGACCTCGCCCCAGGGTGTCTGCACCGTTTTCCAACGACGCTCCAGTGCAGTGCGCTCCACAAAGTAAGCCCGCACGCCCAGGGTCGTAGTTTCAGCAAACATAATCTGCTCCATCACCTGTCGCTGTTCCGGTCTGCACAGTACCTTCAGCGTCTGGGCCGGACGTCCTTTTTTCATAATGACAGGCTGCAGCCAGGCGTCCAGCGCCCCTGCGGCCAATAATTTTTCCAGAACATAGGGCATGATTTCCGGGTTCAGGTCATCAAGGTTACACTCCAGCATCAATAATCTTTCAACAGCACTGCCGGAATTACCGGTTCCCACCGTTTCATTCCAAAGACCCATAGTAACACGCAGCACATTAGGGATTGCCACGTCTCTCGTTCCTGCGCCGTAGCCGATGGTCTCCCCGGTGAAGCCGTCAGGCACCTCTTTCACCGGAGACGCCAGCACTTTCAACAGAGCTGCGCCGGTAGGTGTCGTCATCTCTTTCTCTACCGTTCCCCGATAATTCGGTATCCCTTGCAGAAGCTCTGCGGTAGCAGGAGCCGGCACCGGCATCTGCCCATGCGCGCATTCCACAAAACCGAATCCTGTATTTACCGGAGTTGTAAACACCTTTTCAATCCCCAGATATTGCAGGGCCAAAATATTTCCCACCACATCAATGATGGTATCAATCGCTCCCACTTCATGGAAATGGATTTCCTCCACCGTGCTGCCGTGAACCTTGGCCTCCGCTTTGGCAATAGCCAGGAATACATCTTTTGCTTTGGCAATGACCTCTTTCGGAAGATTGGAATGATCCAGAATCACTTCTATGTCATGCAGGTTCCGGTGTTCATGGTGATGATGGTGTGTATGGTGCTCGTGATGATGTTCATGGTCATGATCGTGTTCGTGATCATGATGATGTCCACAACCGCAAGGTTCTTCTTCGTGAACAGGTTCATGGTCATGGCTGTGAGCAATACCGTGAGCGTGCATCCAGGCGTGGTCATGTTCATGATCATGGTGATGTTCGTGCTCATGATCACAATCGTGGTCATGTACGTGGTGATGTTCATGCACTTGGTCACCTTCATGTGCATGTTCGTGTTCCTGTTCTTCGGGCAGAACTACATTAAAATACTGCGCCTGAATCCCGGATTTGTTCACGCTTTTATGAACCAGTTCATAGTTTCCCAGATGAAGCTTGGCAAATTCTTCCTGCAAGAACGCAAATGGTACGCCAGCATCCAACAACGCGCCCAGTAACATATTTCCGCTGATACCGGCAAAGGGTTCTACATATAATGCTTTCATAAATCTCTTATCTCTCCAACTTGCTGTTCAGCGGGCTCTTGCCTGCTGCTACAGATATTTTGGCCTCCGGCCGCTGTTTTTGTTATGCGAATAAATCAAGTCTTCAGACCATCACAGCAGATCTTTCCGCTGTTTTACTTTCATAAACTATCGCAAGTGATTAATAATACTGGCCATACGCCCGGCGCCGAACCCGTTATCGATATTCACCACTGCCACCCCGGCACTGCAACTGTTCAGCATGCCCAACAAGGCCGACAGGCCTTTGAAGTTGGCTCCATAACCCACGCTGGTAGGCACAGCAATCACGGGTTTATCCACCAGCCCGCCAACTACGCTGGCCAGCGCGCCTTCCATACCGGCAATGACGATGATCACATTCGCACTGCGGATTTCTTCCACCTTGCCCAGCAGCCGGTGGATCCCCGCAACGCCCACATCGTAAATACGTATGACTTCGTTCCCCATAATTTCCGCTGTCACGGCCGCTTCTTCCGCTACGGGCACGTCACTGGTCCCAGCGGTAATCACAGCAATCTTACGGTCAGGATCTTTAGGCAGAGGTTCTTTTTCCAAAACAATCAGCCGAGCCCTTTCATAGTAGACTGCGTCCGGCAAATTCGGCTTTACCGTCTCATATAATTCCTCCGAAGCTCTGGTTCCTAGCACATTCTTGTGGCGGGAGGCCAGCACGGTTAAAATCGCGGCAGCCTGCGAAATTGTCTTTCCCTCACAATACACAACCTCCGGGAAGCCCCGGCGCAAACTCCGGTCGTGATCCAGCTTGGCAAACCCAAGATCAGTCATATTCAACTGATGAAAACGCGCAATCACTTCTTCGTCAGAAAGCGCGCCTGCTTTATAAGCGGCAAGCGCCTCCTTTATATCATTTTCATAACTCATAAGTATTCACCCTAAATAACACAACTCACTGCCGCAAGGTCTGCGCCAGAAAGGCTTGAATAAACTAAAAACTGTTTATTATGGAAAGTCTAACACTTTGCTCAACAAGACTTTACACATAACTACGCACCGCGGGACACACCTGAGCATTTGCCGTACACTATGAACACCATTCCGACAAGGGCCGTTATTTCGCAGTTTTCGCTGCCACCCTTTTTTCTTTGTATTCTTCCGTGAGCATGTAAATCAGCGGAACTACCACCAATGTCAGCAAGGTGGAAGTCGTCAAACCGCCGATCAGTACCACGCCCATGCTCTGCCGCAGCTCCGCCCCGGCGCCGATTCCCAGCGCAACCGGAGTCATGCCCAGCATGGTTGAAAGTGTAGTCATAAGAATCGGACGAAGGCGCAGGGAACATGCCTCCAGAATTGCTTCTTTAATCGGCATGCCCTTCTCTCTCGCCTGATTTGCATAGTCAACTAACAAAATTGCGTTTTTGGTTACCAGCCCCAGCAGCATGGTCGCCCCGATGAGGGACATCATATTACCAGTCTGATTGGCCACCAGCAGACCCAGCACAGCGCCGATGATGGCAAACGGCAGACTCATCATGATTACAAATGGCTGGGAGAAGCTTTCAAATTCCGCTGCCAGCACCATGTAAATCAGAACAATAGCCAGGATAACGGCCTTGACGATCTCTCCAAAGATACGGCTCATCATATCGGAGTTACCAACAAGCCGGTAACGGTACCCGATATCCATATTCAGTTCCGGGATCAGCTTTTCTTCAATCACTTTCAGCAAATCGCCGGTGGAAATACCCACTGCATTGGAGTAAACCGCAATCTGGCGCTGCCTGCCTTCCCGATCAATACGGGTGGGACCGGAGCCTAACCTGACTTCCGCCACGTCCCCTAACCGAACGTAACCGCCTGATTCCGTAGAAACCATCAGGTTCGCCACATCCTGAATGGTGCGGCGGTCTTGTTTGTCCATCTGGATGATGATATCGTAGTCATTGTTGCCAATCGTATAGGAGTTGCCAGTGCTCTTACCTTGGAACGCATACTGTACAACCTTACCTACGGTCGTGTTATCCAGACCCAGCTGGCTAGCCTTGGACTGGTCCAGCCGTATCATAATTTCCGGTTCCGGATCGATACCAATGACTTCCACGTCAGCAGAGCCGGGTACCTGCCGTATTTTTTCTGCCAGATCGTTGGCATACTTTGTCAGCCTTACCAAGTCACTGCCCCGAAGGCCGATCTGTACAGGCCGGGGGTCGCCCCGACTGCCCTGATTGGTCACAACCGCAACCTGCATGTCGCCCACGTTTCTGAACTTTCCGCGCAGGTCAGCCATAATATCCAGCATGCCCCGCTTCCGTTCTTCCGCCGGTTTCAGCTTCACTTCGATAGCGCCTTCGTTCACTGCCGTGCGAACGCCGCCCAGGTGCATGTTCTCAACCCGGACTTCATCTTTCATTTCCATAAGGACCTGCTCTAACGGCCATGTCCATTCCGCCATCTGGTTCAACCCGATACCGGGCGCGGCTTTTACGTTGACCCGGAATTCGCCGGAGTCATAGATTGGCTGCAGTTCCGTGCCAACAAACGGCAGCAGGAACAGATTGAAGACCAGCGTCACCAGCGAACCCAGAATGATTTTTATCGGGTGACGGACGGCAAATACCATCAGCTGGTCATACAGTCCCCGGACATAGTCAAAGCCCGCATTGAAACTCTTCAAAGCCGCATCCACAAACCGGGGGCGATAGTCTTTATCCTTCTCTGTTCCCGGAGCTTTCAGCCAATGGGCCGAAACCATGGGGGTCAGCGTATACGCGGAAATCGTGGAAAAGGCAAGCGCGAAAGCTACGGTGAGCCCGAACTGCTTGAAGAACTGGCCGATTGTCTCACCCATACTGCCGATGGGTACAAATACCGCCATCAGCGACATGGAAGTAGCCAGGATTGCCAGCACCAGTTCCTTGGTAGCATCTGCCGAGGCCAAGAACGGTTTCTTCCCCATCTCCATGTGCCGGAAAATATTTTCTACCAGCACGATGGCGTCGTCAATCAGGAACCCGACGGCCAGTGACAGACCCATGAGAGACATATTATTCAGGGTAAAGCCCATAATGTCCATGAGGAAAAACGTTGCAATAATGGAAGTAGGAATCGCCAGGCCGCCGATGATGGTTGCCCGCAGGTCACCCAGGAACATATAAGTAATGAGCAAAGCCAGGAACCCGCCGAAGAGGATCGTGTTCCACACGTCAGCCACGTTCTCGCGGATGTACCGGCTCTGGTCCCGGACGATGTACATCTTAATATCCGGGGGCAGGTCATGCTCCATGATCTTTTCCAGTTCTTTGTTGACCACGTCAATGACCTGAACCGTATTGGTACGGCTCTGCTTGCGGATGGCCAGCATCACGGAAGGGACCCCGTTGGTGCGGGAATAGGACTCCGCGTCTTCCCAGTCGTCTTCCACGTCAGCAATTTCCGTGAGACGGATGGCCTTCCCGTCTTTGTTGGCCACAATAATCTGTTTAAAGTCGTCCACCGTATTCAGTTTGCCGATGGTACGTACGGTAATCGTATTGTTGTTATCCCGGACCTTGCCGCCAGGCGTGTTGATGTTAGCATTGTTAACCTTGGTCAGTACCGTCTGGAAAGAAATTCCGTACTGCTTCAGCTTTTCTGATTTCACGTGGACCTTGATGGCACGGTCCGCGGCTCCGTACACCGATACATCGGCCACGCCTTCCAGCATCTGCAGTCCGTCGATGACCACGTCGTTCAGAATGCGGCGGACTTCTCCCGGGCTCCGCTTATCGGACGAAAAGGCATAGGTCGCAATCGCCTGAGACGCCATGTCAAACCGCTGTACTACCGGTTCATCAATGTCATCCGGCAGACGGCGGCGCACACCCGCTACTTTTTCACGAACCTCACTGGCCATCTGGCGGGGATCCGTACCGATTTCAAACTCCAGCACCGTCTGGGAATATCCTTCCCGGATGGTAGAGGTGATCGTCTTGATGCCCGAAACCTGGCTGACGCGGTTCTCAATGGGTTTGGTAACCAGGGTCTCCATTTCTTCCGGCGCCGTGCCTTCATAGGTTACCGTAACGCCTACCATGGGCAGGTCCACGTCCGGATACAGGTCTACGCCCAGTCCCGGATAGGAACGGATACCGAAGACGATCAGCACCAGTATGAACATGGTGGTAAAGACAGGCCGTCTTATAAATGTTTCAATCATTCTTTATCCGTACCCTTCTCTGAAACCTTAACACTGACACCTTCACGGATTTTGTTCAGGCCGCCGGTGATCACATAATCTTTCTCAGAGATACCGTTCAGCACTTCCACCAGGTTCTCCCCGATGTAGCCGGTTGTCAGTATCTTTCGCACCGCCTTGCCGTCCTCAATGACGTAACAGGTACGCTGGTCGTCACGCATAGAGATGGCCGTCATGGGAATGGTCAGCACGTTCTCCTTGGGTATGGCCGTGATGAGAGCCTCTGCATACATGCCGCCCCGAAGCCGATTGTCCCGGTTATCCACCACCACTTCCGCTTCAAAGGTACGGGACGGTTTCACCGCCACCGGACTGATCCGGACGATGTAGCCATCCACATTCTTGTTTTCTCCGCTCATGGAGGGAATGGTGAATTCCACTTTACCGCCTACCGCCACGCTGTTCACATATCCTTCCGGAATATCAATCTTGGCGGACAGCGTGGAAATATCCGCAATATTGAAAAGGGCCGTACCCACTTTGGCATAATACCCTTCCTGGAAATACCGTTTCTGGATTACGCCGGCCCGGGGCGTGGTCACCGTTGTGCCGCCCAGATCCGATTCCGCCGCAGTCAGAACGCCTTTTGCCGCATCCAGCTTGCCTCTGGCGTTTTCCAGGGCAAAACTCATATTGTCCAGGGCTTCTTTAGACACGGCGCCTTTGGCATACAGATCCTGATACCGTTTTAAGAACAACTCGGCCTTTTCATAATTGGTCTTGGCGTCCAGGTAAGCTCCTCTGGCATTCATCAGTTTCGCAGCCGTATCCACCTGCTCCAGCACCACCAGGGCCTGGCCGGCATTCACAGCCTGACCTTCCTCTACCAGCACCTTCTCAACACGACCGTCAACCTTTGCGGCCACATCAGCCTGCCAGATCGGATCCAGGGAACCGGAGAAGCGGAACTTCGGCACGATGGTCTGCCGTTTCGGATACGCAGCCATAATGACGGCCGTGCGTCCCTGACTGCTCTTTTTTGCCTGCTCATTCCGGGCCATAATATTCGATATTACACGGAATGCCACGACTCCCAAAATGATGACTACCGCAATGATGAGAATTCGTAGTCTCTTGTCCTGAAAATTCATGATGACGCCTGCTTTCTTCACCCTGCCAGCTGTGTTTCACGCTGCATTTATTTTTTGCAATAATGTACACAAACTCTGCCGCTGACAGACAGCGCAGCCTCTCTCCCGGTTCCGGGAATGACGCTGTCCGTTTCTTTTTCACCGGACTTGCGGATCCGCAACAACTTTATTCGTGTACAGGGTCCCTGGGTCTCTATGTCACTAAAAAAACGAATCAAATCTTGCCAGGTTCCATAAAACTCTGCTTCCCACTGAAAAACGCCCATATTGTTCCCTGTTTTGGTTTTGTCAGAAGCAGAAGAACCATTCTCTATCTGTTTACATCGTTGAACCGTTATGCCATGCAGACCGGCCAGACGGTAAATCCGTTGCACTTCTTCCTCCGGATTTATGTGTTCCGGCACCTGTTCCTGCAGCGCTTGCAGAACATCCTGCTGTTCCGCCGCCCTTTGCGCACCGGTTTGCTTTTTAGCAAACTCACGGTACAGTACAAGTTCCTTTTGCCTGAAACTTGTCTGCTCAGCCATCTGGCGCACACAATTCTCTAACGGACCGGCAATTCCCGTTACCGTACCTGTCAAGAGAATCACGGAAAGCAACAGCCAACAGGCATTTTTGCTGTTTTCAGTCATACTCTTCGTAAGAGAAAACACTTTTTCAGTTTTTATCAGAGACAACAGCACTTGTTTCATGGCCTTGCCTCCTTCCGTTCCGAAGCAAGTTCCACCAGCAAAACAAAGGAAACGACTTGTTTGCTGTTATCCCCTCTGCTATTTAAAACCATTCGTTTGGTTCCGCTATCCACAAGCCGAACCTTGGAAAATAACCCGGACTGTTCCAGATTTTCCAGAAACTCCGAAACCCGGGCCAGCTTTATCGCGCAGCCTTTCAGTTCCAGACAGCCGGCCGGCGTGTGTTTCTGTTGCAACTCTTCCAGCCAGCACCCCTCCGGAATCGTACTTCCTATCGCACGAAGCACAGGAGTCCATATCGGTTCTGTTTGACTGATGCGTTGCAGTTTCTCTCGATACTGCCGGATTTGATACTCCGCCTTTTTGCTGTTCGCATACGCGGATTTAACAGACTGATACGGAGCAAGCTGCCTCTCCGCTTCCAACCAGGCATTTCTCGTCCGCTGCCAGATGATACCGCCCCGCACTGCCAAAGCCACTGACAGGAGAAGGCACACTACCGTCGCAGTCTGATATCCCCGCTTCACTATCACTTCTTTTTCGGAAGCGACCGGAAGCAGATTTACAGGCAACGCATCCTGTTCCGGTTCCATCACCGTAACGCATTCCAGCTTCGCACGTAAAAAAACTGCCAGCTGCTGCAAGGTCTCAATTCTATCCAACGGGATTGCCACCAGCAAAAAATTCTGTAACGCAGCCTCCTCCGTTGCCTGCCAAGGTGCAGAAAAATCCGCAGCCACAGATACCCGATGCTCCTGTGCAACCCCGTAATCTTTCCAATCCGGCGCAGTCGTCAGGACCGCGTAGTAAGTACCCGGCTCAAAAGGAACATACTGACTTCCTTCCCAACGAACCCAGTTCTGTTGTTCCTGCGCTGTCATAACAGGAAGCTTGACAGTCTGCAGATAAACCTGCCCAAAATCCAGCACGATCCTGCATCGCCTGATACGAATCTTTTCTTCCTGCAAAATTGCCAGCAACCAGCCAGCCATTTCTTCTGTGTGGTTCAGATAATTGTAATCCTGAAACGTTTTGGGAAACTCATACTTCACAGAGTTTTTTCCCTGACAAATCGTAACAGAATCTCCCGTGATCATCAGTGTGACCAGTTCTCCAAAAAGAATATCATTAAAATGTTTTATGATTTTCATCCTGATACAGCCTCCGTTCACAAAAACAAAGACCAGTACCAGTCAAGGATACGGGAAGAAAAGAAGAAACTCAGGACAGCCCCGGCACAAAGACAGGGACCGAAGGGAAGCCTGGTTTTCCGGTCCGCTTTATGCATGACACAAAGAAATAACGCAACCGCCCCGCCCAGAAAGAAAGCCAGGTACAGATTGACCACTATGCCCGGAAAACCGGTCCAGATTCCCAGAACGCCGGCAAATTTAACATCGCCCAGCCCCATTCCGCCCCGGCTCATAATATAAATCAGTCCAAGAAGACCGCTACCGGTCACGGCGCCCAACAGAGACTCGCTCCAAGTATTGCCGAAGATTCCGGTATATATTAGTCCGGCGGACAGTAACAAAATCAGAACTTCGTCCAGAATAATCTTCCGCCTGAAATCAATGTAAGCCACTGTTAACAGGCCGAAAATAAATAACAAAACTAAAAAATAACTTAACATGTTCATTTTCACGGAAACTCCTTTGACAAGAAATATTTCATTCCTGAACATTGCCGTGAAAAGAATATCTGGCTCCGTGCGAAACCGTTGCCGTTTTTTTAGCGGCAAACTGGCATACGCATACATAGTAATTATATCACTGAATTAGCAATAGTGTATAGATTCATTTTCAATAAGAGGACAATTTTACCAAATATTTCACAAAAAAACGTGGCAACCCATATAAGTTGCCACGTAATGCGATACAAAAATATTTAAACTTTTGTAATCGGGTTTAATTTTTTGTAACCTGGTTCATTGTAAACTATCTGTACAGCGTGCAAAATTACGTTTCGGTATAATTCGTTCTCGTCCGCACAGAGTGCCAGGTTATGTTTCAGATTATTAGTTTCCCGCACAGAAGATTCTTTTTTCACCAGTCCAGATCTTCCGCTTCCTGACGGCCTCTGCCGGTTAAGGAATCCAACAGGATACGCTGCTCGATGTGAGCCGCCAGTTTCTTGGTGAACTTGACGGTATCCGGGTTGACGGACATGCTGTCAATACCGCTCTTGATCAGGAATTCGCAGAATTCCGGATATACGGACGGAGCCTGGCCGCAGATGGAAACCGTCTTGCCGGCTTTGTGAGCCACTTCAATCAGATGACGGACCGCACGGCGGACTGCCAGATTGCGTTCGTCATAAATGTGGGAGACGGTATCGTTATCACGGTCGCAGCCCAGAATCAGCATGGTCAGGTCGTTGGAACCGATGGAATACCCGTCCACAAATTCATTGAACTGATCCGCCAGAATAATGTTGGACGGAATCTCAGCCATCAGCCAGACCTTAAAGTCTTTGCCCCGGGCCAGCCCCTGCTCTGCCATAATGCCGGTAACCTTGCGGGCTTCGTCAATATTGCGGCAGAACGGAATCATCACGTTCAGGTTCTTCAGGCCAAACTCTTCGCGAACTTTCCGCACAGCCTGGCATTCCAGTTTAAATGCTTCGATATATTTCGGATCATAGTAACGGGACGCGCCGCGCCAGCCTAACAACGCAGACGGTTCATAAGGTTCAAACTCGTCGCCGCCTTTCAGGTCGCGGTACTCGCTGGATTTGAAATCGCTGAAACGCAGGGTCACCGGGCGGGGAGCCATAGCCTGGCACACCTGGCGAATCCCTTCGGCCAGCTGATTCACCACTTTTTCCGGATGACCGGTCTTGATCAGATACAGCGGATGTTCATGGATGTAAGTCGTCCAGATAAATTCTTCACGCATCAGGCCGATGCCGTCGCAAGGCAGGGACGCATATTTTTCCGCCAGTTCCGGATCGCCCAGGTTCATATAAATCTTGGTGCCGGTGGGCGGGAAGAATTCCGCCGTTACGGTTGCGCCGGCAGCAGCAGGCGCCGCGGCAGCCGGTTTTGCCTCTTCCAGGATACCTTCATATACAACGCCGTGGGTCGCGTCAACGGTAATATCCGCACCATTCGCAATAGAAGCCGTAGCAGCAGCGCCCCGGCTCTTGCAGCCAACAATACAGGGAATCCCCAGTTCGCGGCTGACAATGGAAGCGTGGCAGGTCATACCGCCGCTGTCCGTTACGATAGCTTTCGCTTTCTTCATAGCGGGAACCCAGTCCGGCGCCGTCATTTCCGTAACCAGAATTTCACCCTGTTTGAATTCGTCAATCATGGAAGGATCCAAAATGACGTGCGCTTTGCCGGAAACCTGTCCGGGACTTGCCGGCGCACCCTTTACGATAACTTTCCTGTCCGTAGTAACCGCTCCCTTCTTTTCCACTTTGGCAGTTTCTTTTGCTTTACGGCGGCTCCATACGGTTTCCGGACGGGCCTGCAGGATCCAGATCTTGCCGTCCCGTTCGTCAATGCCCCATTCCATATCCATATAGCAACCATAATGCTTTTCAATCTTGATGGCGTAGACGGCCAGTTCTTTGATCTGCTCGTCCGTCAGCTTCTGGCCTTCCCCTTCCGCTTTCGGTACGGGAACTTCTTCCACGTCTCCGCCGGGTTTGCGGATCAGTTTGACTTCCTGGGGATTTACCGTTTTTTCCAGAATTTCCAGTTTGTCTTTGGAAACCAGATAATCATCCGGGGTTACAGTGCCCTGGACCACATATTCGCCCAGGCCGTAAGCGCCTTCGATCAAAACGTTCTTATCATCGCCGTCCGCTACGTTCACCGTGAACATTACGCCGGCCGCTTTCGAGTACACCATCATCTGGATAACCGCAGACAGCGCAACGTCCAAATGGTCGAAACCCTGTTTTTCACGGTAATACACCGCGCGGTCGGTAAAGCAGGATGCATAGCATTCTTTAACCTTCTGGATGATCATCTTGGCGCCCTGCACATTCAGGTAGGTATCCTGCTGGCCTGCAAAACTGGCGTCAGGCAAATCTTCCGCAGTCGCGCTGGACCGTACGGCTACATAAGGATCTTTTTCGCCGACTTTCTTCCCCAGTTCTTTATACGCTTTGGTGATAGCCGCCTGCAGATCTTTGGGCATCTCTTCGTCCATGATGGCCTTGCGCAGTTTGGCACTGATATCCCGCAGCTGCGCCGTATTCTCCACGTCCGTAATCTGTCCGATCAGCGCGGCCATTTTTTCCTTCAGGCCGGTCGCCTCAATAAAGTAACGATACGCATAAGCAGTGGTCGCATATCCGTAAGGCACGGGAACGTCCGTCTTCGCCGTCATTTCTCCCAGCGAAGAAGATTTTCCGCCAACAATTGCCACATCCTTGCGTTCCATCTGCTCAAACCACAACAAATACTCTTTTTCTTTCTCCATAGTCCCTGCTCCTTTTTTAAAAATTTATGGTACACACAAAAAGAAATTATTTCCCTATAGTATATACTATACCACGCTTTCTGTAGTTATTCAAGGAAGATTCTGTGAAATCTTGCTTGTGAGAAATCCCCCAGTCTTCCTGAAAGCGTCCTCTGTTATAAAGTCATCCTCTGTAATAAAAACAAAAGCGCCGGCATCCTCCCTTCCCCGCAAAATTACGACGGGGAACCCGGGGATAACAGCCGGCGCTGTCTTTCATTATGTGTTAGTATTTTTTACGTACAGGATTTCTTCGTATGCATATTGCCAGATGAATTGTGTAACTGACGGCATCCGTTGTCCCAAATGCAGTCACAGACTTACATCACCAGTTTGGACAGATCCCCTACACAGTTGACCAAATCTTTTACCAGGCACAGGAGGGACAACCGGTTATTCTTTACGGCTTCGTCTTTATCCATAACCATCACGTCGTCAAAGAATTTGTTCACCGGCGCGTTCAGCTCGCTCAAAATGTTCAGAGCCCCTGCATAATCACAGCGGACCGTCAGCGGGATCATATCGGTATCCAGCTTCCTGACCACAGCATACAGCGCCTTCTCCGCCTCTACCTTAAATAGGCTCTCATTCACTGGCAAAACAGTTTCCGCCTTGCTGCTGAGGTTATTCACACGAGTTGCAGCCTGGATCATATCAGCCGCCTTGTCCCCTGCAACATATTCATTCAGCGCCTGCGCGCGCAAATACAGATCGTACAGATCGTTATTGCGTTCTTCCGCCAGCACGGCATCAATCACATCGTAACGAATTTTCTGATCCAGCAGCAGATTGCGGAAACGCAGCCGGATAAACTCAATGATCTGCGTTGCCAGCTCTTTCACCTCTTCCATTGGAACCTTCAGCAGCAGAATGGAAGCCCCCACAACCTTTGCCATGTCCATATGCTTTTGGCTGTCCAGCAGGATATTGATAATGCCCAGAGCCTGACGGCGCAGCGCGAACGGATCCTGGGAACCGGTCGGCGCTTTGCCGCGGCTGAAGGTAGCCACAATGTTGTCCACCTTATCCGCAATACTCAGGATCCGCCCGATTTCCGTCTTCGGCAGGATATCGCCCGCAAACCGGGGCAGGTACTGCTCAAAGATACCTTCGCAGACATCCGCTTTTTCTCCGTCCAGACGGGCATACTCCCTGCCCATGACGCCCTGCAGTTCGGTAAATTCCGTCACCATGCCGGTAACCAGATCGCACTTGCTGAGCTTGGCCGCGCGTTTCAGATCCGCCAGCGGCAGACGGCTCTGCTGCCCGAAATGAATCATCTCCACCAGCTTCTCCAGACGCTGGCTCTTATCGTACATATTGCCCAGGCCTTCCTGGAAGACAACGGTCTTAATCTTTTCTTCATAGGCTTCCAGTTTCTGTTTCCGGTCTTCGTTAAAGAAGAATTCCGCGTCACTGAGACGGGCCCGCAGCACCCGTTCATTACCGTGGGTCACATTCTCCAGAAACGCTTTGCCGCCGTTCCGTACGGCAATAAATTTGTTCAGCAGTTTGCCGTCTTTACCCCGCACCGGGAAATAGCGCTGATGATCGCGCATAGGCGTGATGATAGCCGCTTCCGGCAGCGCCAGATATTTTTCTTCAAATTTTCCGCACAACGGCGTGGGATACTCTACCAGATAATTGACTTCTTCCAGCAGATCCGCCGCAATTTCAATCTCTCCGCCTTCTTCCCGGGCCAGTTCGGTAATCTGCTGCCGGATCATCTCCCGGCGTTTATCCTGATCTGCGATGACAAAATTCTCTTCCAAAATTTTTTCATAGTCATCCGCCACCGGAATTTCAATTTTCTTGTTGCTCAGGAAACGATGGCCCATGGTGTACCGGTCAGACTGGATATCCGTAATGGAAACAGGAACGATTTCCCTACCAAACAGCGCTACCAGCCAGTGAATGGGACGCAGGAAACGGAAATCGAAATCCGCCCAGCGCATATGGTTGGGGAACGGAATGTTGGTCAGGATCTCCTGCAACACATGCGGTAACAGTTCCGCCGTTGCCCTCCCCTGTATGTGCTTCACAGCATAAATATAATTATCCTTTACAACCAGATCCTTCACATCTACGCCTTTGCCCCGGGCAAACCCCTGGGCCGCTTTGGTCGGCTCGCCGTCTTTAAAGGCAATGTTCACGGCCGGGCCCTTATATTCTTCCGTGCTGTCCGCCTGGGTCTCTTGCACTCCGCTGACCAGCACAGCCAGACGGCGGGGCGTTCCCAGTACGGTTACATCGGCAAAGGGAACCCGGGCATCCTGTAACTTTTTCAGCGCCAGGGTTTTTAAATCTTTTAAAATGTTCGGCATATAATTGGCCGGCAGTTCTTCCGTTCCGATTTCAAACAATAACTTCTTCATTATTTGTTTCCTCCCTTCAGCAGCGGGAAGCCCATCTTTTCCCTTTGTTCCACATACGCTTTGGCACACAGACGGGCCAGCCGGCGTACACGGCCGATGTACGCGGCCCGTTCGCTGACGCTGATGGCGCCCCGGCTGTCCAGCAGGTTAAATGTGTGGGAGCATTTCAAAACGTAGTCATACGCCGGACGGATGTTTCCGGTCTCCACGATCCGTTCCGCCTCTTTTTCAAATTTTTCGAACATGTCGAAGAGCATGTCGGTATCCGCCAGCTGGAAGGAATACCAGCTCTGTTCCACTTCGTTGTCGTGGAACACGTCGCCGTAGGTCACGTCACCGACCCACTTCACGTCATACACATTTTCCACGCCCTGGATGTACATGGCAATCCGTTCCAGGCCGTACGTAATTTCAACGGCAACCGGTTTGATATCCAGACTGCCGACCTGCTGGAAATAGGTAAACTGGGTGATTTCCATACCGTCCAGCCAGACTTCCCAGCCCAATCCCCAGGCGCCTAATGTGGGAGATTCCCAGTTGTCTTCTACGAAACGGATGTCGTGTTCTTCCGCTTTAAATCCTAACGCGGCCAGACTCTGCAGGTAAAGATCCTGAATGTTGGCCGGAGACGGTTTGATAATGACCTGATACTGATGATGCTGGAACAGGCGATTGGGGTTGTCGCCGTAGCGTCCGTCCGCCGGGCGGCGGGAGGGTTCCACATACGCCACACGCCAGGGTTCCGGTCCCAAGACCCGCAAAAATGTCAACGGGTTCATGGTGCCTGCTCCTTTTTCCATGTCATAGGGCTGAGCCAGAATACAGTCCTGCTCAGACCAGAACTTTTGCAGTGTTAAAACCATTTGCTGAAAATCCATTTTTTCCTCCTTGATTATGTTACAAAGCGGGTTTGTTTATCCTGCCGCGATTATTTTGCCTGGCGCGCCGCCTGCTGCAAATAAAAAACCGTCCTTGCAACAAATACTTGTTACAGGGACGGAGTATTTCCGCGGTTCCACCCTGCTTGATCACAAAAACGTGACCCGCCTCAATGGTTATTTAATTTCGCTCAAAGCTGCCTTCTTCCGCCGGTTGCCGGCTTACACTGTCCCGGCTCGCTTTGGTGGCGGAATACTTGGTCTTGTCATCGCTACGCATTATTATATGTAGTCCGGGCAGGTTTGTCAAATGAATTATTAATTTCTTTCGGGAAATGAAGCTTTAGTTATGTTGTATAAAAGGAATCGGCTGGAAAGAACCCGCAAACACATTCCCGTTTGTTATTTTCCTCCCGCAATCTGCCGCAGGAACTCCAGGCTTCGGATCGGCTGCTCCGTCTGATACACCAGATACCGGTGCAAAATCTGTTCCAGTTCCATCAGCGCCCCGCCTTTTACCGAAAAATGTTCCGGCTCCGCCAGGTCCAGCATACGAAGCTGCTGCCACAACCTGCGGGTGTCTTCCTGAAAAGATTGCAGGCCCTGAGATTTTCCGGCACCGCACGATGCACACACAAAGCCGCCCTGCATCTCGCTGAACCAGCCGTCCCCTTCCGCCGTGCGACTGCACTGCACGCACACTTCATACACGGGACCGATGCCACAATGATCCAGTAACTGGATCAGATAAGCCATGGCTGCCACACGCGGATTTCGCTTTACCAGCAACTGCAGCGCACGCCGCAGTAACAGATACAACGATTCCGAAGGTTCGCCCTGTTCCGTCAGGCGTTCCGTCATCTCGGCCATAAGAAACCCGTAGGCCATTTGTTCCAGCTCCATCTGCGGCATGGGTGCGGCAAGCTGACAGTTTTTCAGCTTATCCACGCGAGTGCCCGGATACAATTCCGCTTCCAGACAGGCAAAGGGCTGCAGCAAACGGCCCGACACACTTTTCGGATACCGGGCCCCATAGGCCATAAACACAATTTTCCCATGGTCCCGGGAAAAACAAACTGCTTTCTTGTCCGCCGTCTGCCAGTTATTTACTTGTAAGAGTACAATCTCATCCTTATAACTTTCCATACCCTGTGACCGACCAAACGCTTCTGATTCCGTTTCTGTCTTTGCCTGTTCTGTGCGTCGGCGTCTGTTCCGTTTCCGCCTTTACCATTCTGCCAGACAACGTCTATTCCGTTTCCGTTTTTTCCGCCTTGACCCGTTCAATCCGGAACTGATCCATTTTCAATACAGTAAACGTCCAGTTTTTCCATTCGACCTCGTCGCCCTCTTCCGGCTTCCGTCCCAACCGGCTGAATATATAACCGCCCAACGTGTCTTCTTCATCTTCCTCATCAAACGACAGCTTCAGCACTTCGCCCACGTCGTCCAGCGGCATTTCTCCGTCAATATCGTAACTCCCGTTGGCCAGGGGCAGAATATCCGGAAGTTCCGCCGGCTCATATTCATCGCTCATATCACCCACGATTTCTTCCAGCAGATCTTCCAAGGTGACCAGGCCGACGGTTCCTCCATATTCATCCACAACCACCGCCAGGTGAACCCGCTGCTTCTGCATCGTCTGCAACACCCGCAGCGCATTCATCCCCTCCGGCACCCGAATCGTTTTCCGCAACAGGGAACGGATATCAAAGTCCTCCGACAAATCCGCATTCAGAAGATCCCGCACATGGAAAATCCCCAGAATATGGTCCTTGTCTTCTTCACAAACGGGGAAACGGGTATGGTGCGTGGTCCGAATCAGTTCCCGTATCTCTTCCGGCGTGTCGTCCACAAATACGCACATCATATCCTGACGGGGCACCATCACTTCCCGGGCCACCGTGTCGTTAAACTCAAACACGTTGTCGATCAGCACCCGTTCCGCGCTGTCCAGTTCCCCTTCCTTTTCACTGGCGCTGACGATTTGCCGCAACTCTTCTTCACTGCGGGAGATGTCTTCGTCCGGGGTATAGGTCACGCCAAAAAGTTTTGCAATCCCTTTGGCGATCCAAAAGGCGATGCCCACCAGCGGACAGGTCAGCAGATACACCACACGCAGCGGGGTCACCAGATGCACGATGATTTCTTCCACCTTGTCCCACACAATGATGCGTGGCACCAGCTCCCCGATTACCACGTGCAGCAACACCAAAATCAGAAACGCGCAAAGCAGGCTGAGGGATAACGCGGTATCCGGCAGCCAGGAAACCGCCTGAGCCGTTGCAGTCATCCAGGAATGTACACCGGGCAGCCCCAGCATCCACTCTGCCAGCAGCGGCCCGCCGTACCAGCCCAGCAACAGCGAAATACAGGTGATGCCAATCTGCAGGGCACTGATATACTGATTTTTCCGATCATAAATATGCAGCAGCGTCTCCGCGCCGGACACGCCGTCCTCCTGCATTTCCTGCAGCTGTGCGCGCCGGATTCGCGCCAGCGACGTTTCCGCCGCCACCAACAGCGCATTGAACAAAATCAGAAACAGGATCAACATGTTACGGTTCCTTATACCCCAATTCTTTCAGCATTTTGGATTTATTCCGCCAATCCGCCTGTACCTTTACCCACAAATCCAGAAAAACGCCGCAGCCGGTCAGGTTCTCAATATCCTGCCGGGCTTCCTGCCCGATTTTTTTCAGCAGGCTGCCCTTGGCCCCGATGACGATCCCTTTCTGGGATTCCCGTTCCACAAAAATTGTAGCCCGGATAAAAATATTACCGTTCGAACGTTCCTTGAATTCGTCCACTTCCACCGCAATGGCATGGGGCACTTCATCATGAGTATTCCGCAGCACTTTTTCCCGGATCATTTCCGCCGCAATCACCCGCATGGGCTGATCGGTCAGTTCGTCTTCCGGGAACAGGCTGGGGCCTTCCGGCAGCCGGCAGACGATTTCTTCCTGCAATTCCGCAAAGCCTTCTTTCTCCAACGCGCTGACCGGAACCACGGCATCAAAATTCAAATCATCCCGGTAACTGCTCATAATCTCCAGCAGCTTGCTCTTGTCTTCCAACTTGTCGATTTTGTTAATCACCAACAGCACCGGCGTTTTCACCCGCTTCAGATGTTCAATGATAAACCGTTCGCCGGCTCCTTTTTTCTCGCAGGCATCCACCACGAACAAAATCACATCCACCTGGTTCAACGCACCGATGGCTGCCTGGTTCATATACTCACCCAGTTTATGCAGCGGCTTGTGTACGCCGGGCGTATCCAAAAACATGATCTGGGCGTGGTCGGCGGAAAAAATTCCCATGATCTTATTCCGCGTCGTCTGGGGCCGGTCGCTCATAATCGAAATCTTTTCCCCGATCATCCCATTCATCAAAGTCGATTTGCCCACATTCGGCCGCCCTACCAGGGCAGCAAAGCCTGTACGATGTTTGTTCTCAGCCATACAAATTCCTCAATCCTCTTACAAAATTTTAAGTAGTTCCGTTACGCAAAGTCTGCAGCTTAAAGCTGAATGGCAGTAGCTCAAACGGTTACGCAAAGTCTGCAGCTTTAAAACTGAACGGCAGCAGTTCATCCAGCGCCACCGTCCGCATATCGCCGCGCACGTTTGCCATAACGATTACGGGAATCTCAAACTCCGCCATCACCTGACGGCAGGCACCGCAGGGCGAAGTTACGTCTTCTGTATCAGCCGCCACCAGCAACATGGTAATTTCTCCCGGACGCACGCCGGCCGCCGCTGCGTTGAACATGGCTACCCGCTCCGCGCACACCGTCAAGCCGAAAGAAGAATTCTCCACGTTACAGCCGGTAAAAATGTCGCCGGACTTTGTCAACAGCGCCGCGCCCACCTTAAACTTGGAGAAAGGAACATACGCGTTTTCCCGGGTCTTCAGTGCTTTCTTATATAATTTTTGAATCGCTTTGTCTGTCTCTTTTTCTTTCTTGCGGCCCATCACGTTCCCCCCTTCCTTACTATTTTTATTCTGCACTTTCTTCTTTTCTATTTCCGTTTTCGGTTTATCAGTCGAAATTTCTTTCCGCTTTTCGATTTCTGCAGGTTTTTTCGTTTGCTTTTCCGCTTTCCCTTTTCCGTTTTTCGTTTTCTTTTCTGTTTTCATTTTCGCAGGCTTTTCCGTTTTCTTTTCCTGCACCGCATCCACCACGGCCACCGCAAAATGATCCGGATCCGCTTTTCCTGCGCTCCGGTCCAGATCCGCCTGACTCAGGTGAATCAGCTGCAGCGCCTTTTCTTCCTCCTGCCGCATCACCGCTTTGTCCGCCTTGTTCATGTGGTCGTAACCCAGCAGATGCAACAGGCTGTGCACACCCAAATACACCAATTCCCGGTTCAGGCCGTGGCCGTACTCCTCGCCCTGCCGCACTGCCGTTTCCGCCGAAATAATAATATCCCCCAGCAGATGCGCATTCGGCCCGCCAAACTCCTGCGGTTCCTCCGCTTCATCCAGCGCAAAGGACAACACATCTGTCGGCCGGTCAATGCCCCGATAATCCTTGTTCAATACGTGAATGACTTCATCACTCACCAGTGACACGCTGACTTCGGTTTCCGCAGACAGCTTGTGCAGTTTTGCCACCGCCTGCAGCCCCTTTTTCAGCAACGCAACGGCTTCCTTCGGGACCTTTACCTCATCCTGGTCATCGCTGAAAATAATCTTCATGCTGTCTCGTAGCCTCCCATTATCAAAACGGAAATCGGATATTTCCTTTTTCCCAGGTTTTCCGGGCAATTCACTCCGCTTCTTCGATCTTCTTACTCTTCTGCTTTCTTTTCGTCCGGCTTCAGTTCAAACTGTTCGTAGGCCTTGATGATGGCGCCCACAATTTCATGCCGCACCACATCTTTTTCATCAAAATAATTAATGCTGATTCCGGGTACGTCCTTCAACACTTTGGCCGCATGAACCAACCCGCTTTTCCTTCCAATGGGAAGATCAACCTGTGTAACGTCGCCGGTTACCACCATGTGGGACCCGAACCCGAAGCGGGTCAGAATCATTTTCATCTGCTCCGGCGTGGTGTTCTGCGCTTCATCCAGAATGATGAACGAACCGTTCAGGGTACGCCCCCGCATGTACGCCAGCGGCGCCACTTCAATGGTACCCCGTTCCAGATATTTCTGCGCTGTATCGCTGCCCAGCATATCAAACAGCGCATCATACAGCGGACGCAGGTACGGATCCACCTTTTCCTGCAGATCCCCCGGCAAGAAGCCCAGCTTTTCCCCGGCCTCCACGGCCGGACGGGTCAGGATGATCCGCTCCACTTCCCGTTTCTTCAGCGCTGTAACCGCCATGGCCACAGCCAAATACGTCTTGCCCGTGCCGGCGGGACCGATGCCGAATGTGATGAAATTATTTTTGATGGCGCGGACATAATTCCACTGCCCCAGCGTTTTGGCCTTAATCTGATGGCCCCGCCAGGTGACGATCAGCGTTTCCGCATACATATTGTGCAGCTTGGCCACCGCGCCACCCTGCACCATATAAATGCTATAACGCACATCATGGCTGGTAATCGGAAGCCCCTGCCGGTACAGGAACAGCAATTCCTTAAACAGCTGTTCCAGTTTCTGATTTTCCTCTTCACTGCCACTGAAAATAATCTTGTTGCCCCGGGCCATGACCGTCGCGTCAAAGCTGGCGTCGATCAGCCGCAAAAATTCATCATTCCTCCCCAGGATGCCGACCATCTCCTGCTGGTCGTTGATTTCAATTACATGTTCGTCCGATAAAAAAGACAATATAGCTTAACCCCTTTCACCGCGTTTCCGTGGTTTTTCTTCTTCGTTCTCCCCGCAGACTTCCCTGCGGTTCACCGCTTCGGCTTTTTCCTCACCGGTTTCCTATCTTTGGTTCTTTCCTCGCAGTTTTTCCTGCTTCGGTTTATTTCTTCACCGGTTTACTTGCGGTTTCATTTACTTCGCCGCGTCCCCTTCCAGGATAGTGACCTTCTTTATCACAACCGGAACCACCGGCTTATCAATGGCGTCTGTTTTGGTATGCCCGATCTTCTGCACCACGTCCATGCCGTCGCTGACGCGTCCGAACACCGCATGATGATTATCCAGCCAGGGCGTTGCTTTCAACGTAATGAAGAACTGACTGCCGCCGGTATTGGGACCCGCATTGGCCATGGACAGGATCCCCGGTCCGTTGTGACGCAGCTTCGAATTAAATTCATCTTTAATCGTATAACCCGGACCTCCGGTTCCGTTTCCGTTGGGGCAACCGCCCTGAATCATAAAGTCATCGATCACACGGTGAAAAATCAGATTGTCATAAAATCCTTTATTTGCCAACTTAATGAAATTGGCCGTGGTCACCGGCGCCAGTTTTGTTTCCAGCCGGCAGGTAAACGTACCCATGCTGGTTTCAAACACCGCCTTAGCCGGTTTCGGCTGCGGCTTATGTTCCGCTTCTTTCCCGCATGCGCTGAATGAAAAACAAACCACCATGCACATACATAACAATAAAATTTTGCGCATCGCAAACCCTCCTTTATTCTCCGGCAACTTTGTTCCGGATACATTTTCAAAAAAAGCACTGCAGCGTTCCGAATTTCCTACGAAAGCCGATTGCACAAATATTTTCCGCGGCAAGTTTTCAAAATAAAACCCTCCGCATCTCATACTTCTTCATTATATATTATAAACAAAAAAGGCAGGCGTGAAAAGTGCCTGCCCAAATAATTCCCAAAAGGAAATCCAAAAAGAAAAAGGGATGGTTTCATCCCTTTTCCCTATGTAAATCAAACACATCACTGCAAAACTCTTAAACGAAAATTGTTTTTTCCTTACATTTTATGCAAAATGATTTGCAAAACGATTTTACAAAAATTTTATCCCTGCATTTTTCGCAAAACAATTATACAAAAACGATTCTGTTATTCCCCTGCTTTTTTATGCTGCAGGAACAGCCAGATGGTGCCCGCCAGCAGAATGGAAGTGTAGGCGCCGCTGCAGCAGCCCACCAGCATGGCAAAGGAGAAATTATGAATCGTCTCGCCGCCAAACAGGAAGATTGCTACGATAGCAAACAAAGTGGTGATCGTCGTGTAAATGGTACGGGTCAGCGTAGACTTGATACTGTTGTCGATCATATCCGTTACCGTTTCGGTGCGGCGATGCACTTTCAGGTTTTCACGGATGCGGTCAAAAATTACGATGGTGCCGTTGACCGAATACCCTACTACTGTCAGCAGCGCGGCTACGAAAGTGGAGTCAATTTCCAGCTGCAGCAGGGAGAACCAGCTCAGCGTAACCGACACGTCAATGATTAGGGCAATAATAGCCGCCAGCGCAAAATTCAGCTGGAACCGGATGGTAATATACAACACCATCAGCACCCAGGACAGGAAGATCGCGATGGCCGCCTGCTGGATCAGTTCACCGCCGATGGTCGCGCCGACGTTTTCCACACGGCGGATCTCAAACTTGCCCAGAGATTTTTCCATGTCCTGCATCACGGTCGTGCGGTCATTATCCGCAATGACCGGGGTACGGATCAGCACACCCTGGGACGAAGTAGCCGCGGAATCGTTGCTTTCCAGCTGGATGATGGCGCCGCCCAAATTATGTTTGCCAAGCACTTCACGAACTTGGGCCACCTGCACCGCTTTTTCAAACTTCAGGTCCATGATGCTGCCGCCGGTAAAATCAATTCCCAGATTGAACCCGCGGAAAATCATGGAGCCGTACCCGATTATCAGACCAATGATCGTGATCGCAAAGAAAATTTTCCAGTTCCGTACAATAGAAAAGTTTTTCATTTTGCCACCTCCTCTGCTTTCGGAGCGGAGATGCCAAAAGCCGTGGGGCTCTTGGTGAAGTTAGCATCAATGAGGAACTTCAGCAAAAATTTGGTAACCGTAACTGCCGAGAACATACTTAAAATAACGCCGATGGACAGCGTGACCGCAAACCCTTTGATGGGGCCGGTGCCTAAATAGAACAGAACCGCGCAGGCCATCAGGGTGGTGATGTTCGAGTCAAGAATGGTCACCAGCGCCCGGCCGAACCCGTTGTCCATGGCCTTGCGCAACGTTTTGCCGGTGCGGATTTCTTCTTTGAATCGTTCAAAAATCAGCACGTTGGCGTCAACCGCCATACCGATGGACAGGATGATGCCCGCCATGCCCGGCAGGGTCAGTGTCGCGTTCAGGTACCGCATCACCAGTAACAGCAGCATGGTATACAGCAGCAACGCGATGTCCGCCACAACGCCGCTGAGACGATAGAACAAAATCATAAACACAAACACGCCGGCCACACCAATCAGGAACGCCTTCTGGCTGGCTTCCTTGGAGTCCTGCCCCAGAGTCGGGCCTACGGTCCGGTTCTCGATGATTTCCAATTTCACCGGCAGCGAACCGCTGCGCAGTAAAATCGCCAGGTGCTGCGCTTCTTCCATGGAACGGTTGCCGGTAATCTGGGCGCGCCCCCCGGTAATGGCTTCCTGCACCACCGGCGCGGTCAGCACTTCCCCGTCCAGGGTGATGGCGATCCGCTTGCCCACGTTGCGGGCCGTTACGTCCGCAAACTTCTGGCCGCCTTCATCGGAAAACTCCATGGATACCAGCGGCTGGTTGCCGTTGCCCACCACCGCCTTGGCGTCCTTCAGATCCGTACCGGTGAGCACCGTTTTGTTATTGGGATCCTTGAACTCCAGCATCGCGGTCTTGCCCAACATGTTGATGGCCTTTTCCGGATCCTTTACGCCCGGCAGTTCCACGATGATACGGTCGCGACCCTGACGCTGAACCACCGGTTCCGTCAGACCCAGCGCATTTACACGACGTTCAATGATATGCGTCGCCCTATCCAGCGCGTCGTCATTCACTTTCAACTGCGGCGTATCCACAGCCTGCAGCACCACGTGGGTACCGCCCTGCAAATCCAGTCCCTGTTTAACCGAACTAGCCAGTGGCCGGATGTACATAACAAACCCACCCACAATGGCCAGCGCCACGATCAGGAACTTCCCTAACTCATTCCATCTCAAAATACTTTACCCCTTTCATCTGTTACCGTCGTAACAGTTTATCTCCACTGCAATTTGCATAAAGTAACACCTGCAGCCATAAACTTTTTCAAAAACAATCGCCCGCCGTCACAATGCTTCACGCACCGGCACAGCGGATCCATTTTGTTTCCGTGACCAACGCATCCATCGTTTGGTCGTGCGTTTCCGTGGGAATATTTTTCCGCAACAGTTTGTCGCATGTCACGCCCAGGCGAAAGCCTTTCGTCTCTTCCAAAAACCGATCGTAAAACCCGGCGCCCCGACCCATGCGGCCGCCCATTTCCGAAAACCCGGCTCCCGGCACCAAAATCAATTCCAACGCTTCCGGCGAAATCAGTTCCACCGGTTCCGGCGCCGTCCGGATCCCGTACCGGTCCAGAGGCAGATTCTCCAATGAAACCAGCCGCGCGGCTTTCATCTCCGTCCGCGAAATAATCCACGGCACCGCCACCATTTTTCCCAAACGCAGCGCCGCTTCCAGCACCGCATCCACGGAAATCTCCTTGTGAAACGAAAGATAACCGAACACCACCGCTGCCTCTTGGAACTCACGGCTTTGCAGCACCCGTTCACAAACCGCCCGGCTTGCCTCCGCCACATAGCGTTCCGAAAGCCCGACAGCCGTCTCTTTCAACTCACGCCGCACCCGGCACTTTTCTTCTGTTAGCGAATACGTTTCCATCAGGCATCCAGCGTTTCGGGCTGCGGCTGCGCATCTGCACCGGCATCCTGAAACCCGCTGATGGCGGTTCTGGCAAACTCGATCTCCACGCCTTCCGCGAGACGAACCTTCACCTTCACGGGACCCACCTTGGTCAGCGTGCCATACATGCCGCCAATGGTGATGATCTTATCACCGCGCTTCAGCGAATCCAACATCTCTTTCCGTCTCTTCTGCTCCTGCTTCTGCGGACGCCACAGCATAAAATAAAAAATGCCCGCCATCAATATAAACGGCAGAATGGCATTGGCCATGACCATCATATCGTTCATCCTGCACCTCCCGGCAATTCGTAACGTGGGTTGCGCATTTCGCATGTGAACCACACAAAATTACATAATATTTTACCACATGCAACAGGGAGTTTCAACCTCTTTCCCTAATATAGTATGCAGTAATTTGCAAAACTTTTCCGCAGCACAACAAAACAGCCGCAGAAATTTGATATGCTCCCTCTATGAGAGACAGTGAAAAAATAAACTGTTAATCATAGGGGGAGTTTTGTTATGTCACACAAGGTGAAGTTAGAAGCAGAGGAA
>NZ_CADBFF010000025.1:0-38400 GCF_902793885.1 uncultured Succiniclasticum sp. | reverse complement strand
CCGCGCCGTCACGCAGCAGGTCATTGGCGCTGTCGCTTACACGGCCTAACCGGAAGCTGGCTTCCGTATACACATCATGCTTGTTCGTCCATTTGGCCAACAGACCGCCGCCTGCATAATGGGCGTCCCCGTCGCTCCGGCCCACATCACTGTGCATCGTGTAATTGCCTTTTCCGTATTCACCGAAGATACCATACTGCAGCGTGCCTTTTTTCGTTTCCTTCCTGGCGCCTACGCCTACCGCCGCGCTCCAGCTGTTGATATTCACATGGCTTCCCGTCTCGTAACGGTCCTTTCCACCGCCGATGCTTGCAGAAGTAGAGGCTCCGTCCGAGCCTGCGTTGGATACATTGCCAAAACCATCCAGCACCTTGTCCAAATGTCCGATACCGTTCGCCAGCAAGCCCATGGTCGCTTCCACTCCCATTACGGCCTTGTGGGTCTGCTCGGAAACACCCGCGCTGGTCTTAGTGCGGAAGACCAGGTTACCATTTTCCATGGTAGCAGAGCCTTCGCCTTCAAAAGCCGTTCCTACCATGTACTTAGAACCTATAATATCTTTCGGTTCCCCGCCGAAGTCAGAAACCAGCGTCGTCTTCTGATCTGCTTCAATATACATCTCTTTGTAGAAATCAATGTTGGACGTATCTACTACCGTAGCGACGTCAAAGGAAACATTCTTCAAGGTTTTGCTGTGATCAATTAGCGGATTGCTGCCAGTCCACTCAACTTTTTCAAATTTCAATTCACTTGCCTGATTGCTTACTGCCGTAACCATTACATTGCCATTCGTGTTCGCAACGTTACTGGTCAGCTTCGCATTTACTGTAACACCATCCACCGGAGTAACGCTGTATGCTTTTTCTACTTTCGCTTTTTCTTCATTAACAATCGCTTTCAGCGAATTATTCGCCTTCAGCAACGTCATGGACTGTTTTGCTGCAACTTCTTCCGGTTTAGCATAGGTCATCGCAAACTTATCCATGCCAATTGTCGTTACACCGGCAAAATTGTTTGCCTTATCGCTGAAGTCAACTAAGGTCGCACGCTCCTGCCACGCCACGGAACCAATGTCTGCCTTATTTACATTGACACCGGTTACTTCATATTTAATCGCATTGTCCGCGGCCTTCACTTCACCGGCTACCTTTCCGGAAAGGGTAATTCCCTTTTCACTGTAATTCATGTCGATGCTTCCGGCATCCGTCGGCTGCGTAACCTTACCTGCCTTTAAGCCTGTTGCGGAAATTAATGTCATGGCGTCGCCTTTTTTCAGCGCCTTGTCCGTCTTACCCGTTACTTTCAGATTCGTTGCATCAACATCCGTAGCGCCGAATGTGTATTTTGCCGTTCCTTTGGCTGCATCGTAATACGCTTCACTGTCGTTCCACGCCACTTCGCCGGTAAAGGTCGCTTTGTTCACTTCTTTTTCCCCGACCTTGTACACAACCTGTGTTTTCTTGTCATTCAGGGACAATGTATCCTTGTGCGTTCCTTCAAAGGTCAGTTCTTTTCCGTCTACCTTTTCATCTGTGAAATCAACAGCAATAGAACCCGGTTCATCCGTAAATCCTTTCAGGGCTGTGCCATCCGCTTTCTTGATTGCGTCAGTAGCGTCAAGAACAATCATCTCTTCCCCGGCGTTCATCGCAGTGGTCGCTGCATCTTTAATCGTAAAGTTGGTTGCATTAATGTCCGCCGTCGTCAAATCATATGCATTGCCAAACTCACGGGCCGTCTTTGCAGTATTAAACGTAACTTCACCCAGTGTAATGGCCGTCACATTGTTCTTGCCCTGGTGGTAAATCAACTGGTGAGCATTACTTTCATTTACTTTCACGCCGCTTGCCGTTGTCTCGCCGGCAGAAATAACCACACCACTCTCGTGCGTGGTCTCTGCAATGGAAGTCCCATCTTCCTTCCATTTCTTTTTACCGGTAATAGCATCATTGGTAAACACGACCGTATCGCTGGCAGTCAAAATCGTCTTGGTTTCATCA
Source organism: uncultured Succiniclasticum sp. (assembly GCF_902793885.1). Taxonomy (NCBI): domain Bacteria; kingdom Bacillati; phylum Bacillota; class Negativicutes; order Acidaminococcales; family Acidaminococcaceae; genus Succiniclasticum; species uncultured Succiniclasticum sp. The sequence continues at coordinate 36,400 of NZ_CADBFF010000025.1, read as the reverse complement.
GCTTTCAAACCAGACAGGTCCGCTTTTGCCAATTCTCCCGTCTCAATCGTCTCACCAGCTTTCAACGTCCAGCCGCTGGTAGCAGTGGCAACGTCAGCAGGCGTCCCATTCCAGTTGGAAAGGTCAATCTTACTTGCTTCTACAGTGTTCACCTTAAATTTCACTGCGCTTTCTTCCACAGCAACGCTTCCGGTTGCGGTAGCATTAAACGTAATGCCGTTCGTTGCGTCGCCACCGTACTTGATGGCAACTGTCGCAGCATCCGGCTGAGTAACGGTTCCGGCTGTAATGTTCGTAGCGGAAAGCAGCGTCATGGAACTGCCCTTGGTCAACGCTTCTGCGGTTTCATTAAATGTCAATTTTTGCGCGTCCACATTCGTCTTGCCAAATTTGTATTGGGAATCTGCTTTGTAATACGCATCGCCAGTGCTGAAATCCACCGCGCCATTAAATGCAGCCGTTTCCACATTTTTATCGCCTACGGTGTAAATCAGCTGCGTCTTTGCAGTATTCAGCGCAAGGGTATCCGTGTGGGTACCGCTCAGTGTTAGCACCTTACCGGAAATTGGATCGTCGAATTTTTCCTTATAGGTTTGTGCCGTAAACGCAGGCAGCGTGGCTCCTGAAACCGCAACCGCTTTCGTTGCGTCGAGAATCACCATACTGGTTCCGCTTGCCATATTCTTTTTGCTTGTAGGAGAAAACGCTAACTTATTGGTGATCGTCGCGCCAGTCAGGTTATCCCCGCTGCCGAAGGCACGCGCCGTACCGCCGGAGGTAAAAGTATCCGTCGCGATGGTAATTCCTGAAATCGTGCTGCTGAACGCATAGCGGATCTCATAGTTACTGTTTTCCAACGAAACCTTCTTGCTCTGTGTACCTGTTACGGAAACACCGTTGACCGCAGTGTCAGTTAACGCACCGCTGTCAAAGGTAACACCCGTTGCCAGTTCTGCCGAAGTAGCCGTCTTCTCCGTGCTGCCGTCTTTGTAGGCAAGGCCGATGCCAGCGCCGCTGGCTCCCAGATCATTACCAGCTTTCAGCAGTGCCATGCTCTCGCCGTTCGACGGAGTCTGATCAAACTGCATATTTGTAATGTCCAGCGTGCCAATGTTTGTTATCTTAGTCGCTTCCAGGACAGGAAGCGTTGTACTCCACTTTACATTGTGAAGGACGATACTTTCAAAGTTGGAAACCACTTTCAGTTTGTTATTCACAGTGCCGTCGCTGCTCTTACCCTGCCAGGCAGCGCTGCTGCTCACCGTTGCGGTTCCATTGCTGTCATATGTTTTTGTTCCGCCTACATGTAGTTCGTTGCCGGAATGAGTAGTAACATTATAGTTATAGCCGCTTATTTCAGCAGTATCCAGTCCTGTCACCTCACCGGTAATATTTACTACATTATCTTTTGCAGTAAGCTTATTTGCATTCGAAACGCCTGCCGTTATTGATATAGTATTAAAAGGAGGATCTTGGCTCTCAGGCTCAAAGCTGCCTCCACTGATAGTAACAGTATTACCTGTAGCTTCAGAATTCCAACTCCTTCCCCCCATAATACCTTCCACTACAATCTTTGCATCGCCACTGATTGTCACCGCATTATATTTTGCATCGCCACCATTACTGTCGCCACCCCAAATGATATCATTAATCGCTCCACCGGTAACGGTAACCTTGTTATTGGTTACAGCGCCGGAATTACTGGAACCGCCGTAAATAGTGCCGTTCACCGTGCCGCCGGTAATATTCACTGAATTTTTTTCTGCTACGGTGCCTGAACCTCCATATACATTACTTACTATACCGCCGGCAATCGTTACGGTATTCTCCTTAGCAGTGTCGTAAACACTTATACCACCAGTCACGTCCCCTACAGTGCTGGTAAAATCTTTCGTAATATTTACCGTATTGAGTTCCGCATTAAATAAATTGCTGTACCCGCCTGTCACTTCAGTGTTATTGTTGAATGTACCACCACTGATAGTTACCGCGTTCTTATATGCAATGGTGGATTCGCTTGGACCATTGTTGCCATAGGTGTAACCGCCATATATAAACCGAACACCTTGTGTTTCCACATTGCTGCCATTAATTTCAACTTTGGCTTTATTCAGAACACCTCCAGCAATTTTCACCTCGTTTCCATCCACTTTTCCGGATGGATTGCCATCACCACGGCTATAACCGCCATAAATATCGCCAGCCAGCGTACCGCCATTTATGGTAACAATATTTTTTATCGCATCGCCAGATTTATTGTTCTTAGCCTCAGTATTCCCGCCATAAATATCTGCCATTACGGTGCCTTTGTCGATTGTCACCGTATTGCCTGTCACATTACCAGAGTTACCAGAAGAGTTATAACTATAAGCGCCATATAATTGACCGCCGGAAAATACGGTTTTGCCGCCAGTTGTTGTGATTCCGACAACTCCTCCGTTCATTACAACATGATTGGTTTCTGCTGCACCACCTGTTGTATAACCGCCATAGACCTTATGCACCGTGCCGCCGTTCAGATTCACGGTGTTGTTGCTTACTTTTCCTCCATTGGTATAACCACCATACACACTATCTGTTATCGTACCATTCGTTATGGTAGCACTGTTACCGCTGACGTTGCCTTCTTTGGAATAGCCGCCATACACGGCATAAAGTAATTTATCACTTGTATTATTGATCGTAATGCTGTAGCCGGAAACATCTTTGTTGGTATCGTAACCGTCCATGGCAGACGGGTATTGTTGGATAACCGTAATGGGAGCATCATGACATTCTATTAGTTGTCCATCTACAACTTTGAAAGATACAACGTCTCTTTCTGCAATAGCGTTAAATTTTTCACTGCCGTAAGTGTAGGTAATATTACCATAAGCATGCTTCCTAGGATCTGCATTTATATTATTATTAATAGTATCAATAGTATCAGCTGTTATTGTTACGGCTGTTGTGCTGCCATTCCATTCAAGACCGTCACCCATGATAAGCTTGTTCACAACGCCGACGCTCCCCGCTTCCGCCACGGACTCGCCAAAAATTGGGAACACTGCCCCGCTGCACAACAGGGAAGCCGCCACACCCAGGGACACCGTGGCCATTCGTAAGCTGCGGGCGCCGCATCCCTTCGTCTGCCGTTTTGCCAATTCACTGGTCACCACGTAACAATGTTTCACTTTGCTCCACACAACTTTGTAAATTTTATTCATACTGGTCTCCTCCTTCAGGAATTGCCGATTCGTTTGTCTAAACACAAACTGATCCGGCCGGCGCTTCCCTAAATTATTATTTTAATTTTTGTTTTTATATTTTTTATTGCAGACCTTCGCTGCAAATTTGAAACGCAAAAATTAAATCCCTTTATTATGCTTGCCTTTCAGGCAACTACGTGCTATAATTTTGTTACTAAAAAGTAGTTGCAAACAGTTCGCCAAAAACCGAAAAGGCGGTGGTTACATTTTGTCAGGCAAAGAAAAGCTATTAGCCAAACTTTTAGCAAAACCAATGCCCAAGGACTTCACCAAGCAACAGCTGGATTCCTTGATGAGCAAGTGTAGCTGTATAAAAATGGCAGGTGGCAGAGGTTCTTCCATCAAATATATCTACAGAATAAATGCGCATACCACAAAAAAACTGATCTTTGATGAACCTCATTCTGGCAACAACCTGTACAGCTACCAAATCGAAAAAGTCATAGAGTTTCTAAAAAGTATTGGACAGTTAGATTAATCATGTGAATGGCAAAACGCCAAGGAGGATAATATCATGCCAGAATCAATGCTTGAATACAAAGGTTATCATGCAAAAATTTACTTTGATGCAAGAGATGATATTTTCGTAGGTGAAGTGTTTGGATTGAATGACTCGCTTAACTTCCATGGGAGCAACGTTCAGGAGTTAAAGGAAATGTTCCGGCAATGTATTGATAATTATCTGCAACTGTGTCAGGAATTAGGTGAAGAACCGGAACGCGAGTTCAAAGGAAATTTCAATATCCGGGTGCAACCAGAACTGCATCGCCAGTTGGCCTATAACGCTTTAAAAGAAGGAAAGTCACTTAACCAATATATTAACGAAAGTCTGGAACAGTTTATTGCAAACAGTGCAACTGTTCCTGAACAACCTCAAGCTCCTGCTGAAATGGATGCTGAAAGGATGTCTGCCGAACAGTTTCGGGAAAAATTACAGAAAGGCTATGACGATATTGAAGCTGGCAGATATCAAGTAGCTGAAACTATCTTTGCGCAACGGAGGAAGTAAGTTAAATACTTCCCCAAAATGCCTGCCACGCGGCAGGTATTTTTTGTGCCCGTTTTTGCATTGTTTTTTCTTAATTAAATGGGCGCATAAATCCCCTGATTTTATTTTAGATCCTGCCAAGGGATCCAACAACCGCCTTTCGCTTTTTTGAGAGTATAGTCTTTCCTATACTTTTGTCGAAATTTAAATCAGCAAGATTTAAATCACCTATACTTTTTTCGTTTCATCCCTTTTTTCTTTGCAAAGAATTTGATAAAATTTTAATAGAAACTGCAACATGCTTTGTTGTTTCTTATTTTTTTGAAAAAAACGAAAAAACAAAAAGAACGGATTTGGTTCAATGCATTTTGGCTAATGCTTTTTTGCTGTATGCAGATGAATCAGCCAGCGAATCGGCCAGCAGTTTTGTAATTTTACGGAAAGAAGGGAGGGAACGACATGGACAAACGCCTCATCGCGGCTAACGCGCTGTCGTTTTTCAGCATGGTTATCGTGTACCAGGCGTTCCTCACCGTGGCCTCCCCCCTCTCCGCGATCCGTCTTCCCTTCAGCCTCATGCAGCTGAACCTGTGGTTCATGTTTGTTTCGCTTTTTGGGGTGTTGCTCTTTGCTTACACGTTCCATCGCGAACCGGAACGGGATGTAACGCGTCTGCTGCATATTTCTCTGGCTGTCAACGGGCTGTCCGTATTGGCGCTGGCGGCAGGACTTGCCGGAAAAACAGTAACTTTCTTCCTATATATTGGGGGTCTTTTGTTCCCCCTGGCCTGCGGGTATCTGGACGGTTGTCTGTTCTACATCCTGGCCCGGCATACAGTGCCCCGGCGTCAGGGGATCGCCATCGGCCTGTACATCGCCATCACCAACGGGCTTTTGTTTTTAGTGCAGCGGCTGGTGGAACGCGCAACCGGCGAGCCGCTGTTTTTCCCCTGGCCTTTACTGCTAGTAGCCCTGGCACTGATTGCTATCCTGATCCGGCCCGTTCCGACAGAAGAAACAGCGCAACCGGTGGTTCCCCAAACGCAGGTCTCGGACCATCTGCCTCTTTTTTGCGGCATCGGGATCCTGCTGTCATTGCTCATCGGCCTTTCTTCCACCCTGGATTTTGTGGAATACGAAGAATATTACCGCAACTGGCATGCCATTTCCCGCTTGTTTCTGGCCGCCGGTTATCTGGCAGCAGGCTGGCTGGCGGATCATTACCCGGTGTGGCTGCCTGTGGCGGCTCTCCTTGCCAAGGTGGCGGTATTCGCGGCCTACACCTTTGTACTGGAAGGCGCGCCCCTGTGGTTCACCATTTTTGCCGATGCGTTCTTCTCGCCTTTCATTATTCTGTTCATCATCTGGATGTTCTTTAACGTGGCGCTACGCTCCACCCGTCCAGAACTGTGGGCGGGCATGGGCCGCGCCATTGAGCGCCCCTTCCATGTGCTGGGTGCCCTGGCAGGGGAAATGCTGCTGGAGCACAAGGTTTCCCACGGGGTGATGTCCCTGGTGTACATGGGACTGCTCATACTGGCCGTCGTGTTATTGTACAGATTGTTCCTGCTGTACGCGGAGGCCTGGAAGCATTCTGTAGAATCAGAGGCGGACGCCCGTGTAAAAGCGGAAACTGCTTCTTTTGCCAATGCCGGGTTGAACGCCGCAAAAAACACAAAGACCTTGGCAAACGCAGAAATTTCAGCACAGGCTTCTGCAGATCATTTTGTCGAAACCGTTGAATCAGAAAATAAAAAAGACACAACAGCTACAGAAACTATAACTGCTGTGTCTGCGGATTTTTTTGATAACAACCAGTTGGAAATGGTTGCTGACGAAACAGAAACATCTGAACTTTTCACGACAGAAATTGCGGAAGATGCAACAGCGGTTAAAATAATATCCGCTGCGTCTGCTGACAATTCTGAAAATCAGGAAGAGGAAACCGCGGCTGAGAAAGAGGAAGCGAAACCGGACGGCTCACAGCCTGACGACTCCGGTCCTCTGCATGGCGACCGGTTGCGCAAATATCAATTGCGGTATCGCCTCACCAACCGGGAGACGGAAGTGCTGTGGGAAATCCTGCAGAAGCACAAGATTGCCGAAATCGCTTCAAACTTGTACATCACCCTCCCCACGGCCAAGTATCACATCTCCAACATTTTGCAGAAAACGGGAGCGCAAAATCAGCGCGAGCTGCGTTACATGATCCAAAAAGATGAGTCGTAAGGAGACGCTGATTAAATGAGTCTCCTTATTTCTTTCCTGTAATCTTGCTTCTGCCGTAAGTTTCAGTTATAATGAAGCTGGATTGACGCGGCTCACGGCGTGTTGCTGTAACGCGATAACAACATGCTGCGGCTCGTACCATGCTGCGTCAATGCGGTAACAAAATTTACAAACTATAATACGATTCAGGAGAGGATTTTCAAATGGCAGATTGTAATCACGATTGCGGAAGCTGCAGCGCCAGCTGTGGTGAACGGCAGGATCCGGCCTCTTTCAAAAAGCCGGCCCATAAAGAAAGTCATATTAAAAAAGTCATAGGCGTTGTCAGCGGCAAAGGCGGCGTAGGCAAATCCATGGTCACTTCCCTGCTGGCCATGGCGCTGCGGCGCGCGGGCAAACAGGTAGCGATTCTGGACGCAGACGTAACGGGACCGTCCATCCCCAAAACCTTCGGCCTTCACGGGCAGGCTCTTATGACAGACCGGGGTGTGTTCCCCATGGAGACCCGCATGGGTATCAAGGTCATGTCCATCAACCTGTTGCTGCAGAATGAAACCGACCCCGTGGTATGGCGGGGCCCCATTATCGCCGGAGCTATCCAGCAGTTCTGGACCGATGTGATTTACGGCGACGTGGATTTTCTGCTGGTTGACATGCCTCCGGGAACCGGAGACGTTCCCCTCACCGTTTTCCAGACCATGCCGGTAGACGGCATCATTGTCGTCGCATCCCCCCAGGAACTGGTAGGCATGATTGTGGAAAAAGCCTGCAACATGGCAAAGATGATGGACGTTCCCGTGCTGTCTATCGTGGAAAACTTCAGCTATTTCAAATGCCCGGACTGCGGCAAAGAACATCCCCTCTTCGGCAAAAGCAGACTGGCTGAAACTGCGGCGGCACATGGCGTCGTGTGTCAGGATAAACTGCCGGTGGATCCCCTTTTGGCAGAGGCGGTAGACAATGGCAAACTGGAAGAAGCCAACGTTCCTGCCCTGCCGCAGACAACGGAGCTGTTGCTGAAGATGCTGTAAGCCAACGTTCCTGCCCAGCCACAGACGACAGAGCTGTTGCTGAAGATGCTGTAAGCTAACGTTCCTGCCCTGCTGCAGACGACGGAGCTATAACAAGGTAATCAAAATTACATACAAAAAAGCAAGTGCACAGGGATTGAGCAAAACGTCGGGAGTGTTTGCGTCATTCCATGAGACGAAATGTGCCGCGGTGGCGAGACTGTTTGAGGGCAAAGCCCGAGTTTCGAAGCCACAGGCACATAAGTCATGGAATAGCAAACACGTACGGTTTTGCTAAACCCTGTGCACTTGTAATTTTTTTATTGTCAAATCCCTTTCTTCCCAGACGCGGCCAGCATATCGTGCTTCAGCGTCCACAGCTTTTTGGACAAATCCACGTTGTACTTGTGGGGATTTTCAAACCGTTTCACTTCATCCCACAGGCCGGCCACTTCCCTGGCGCAGTATTCCTGCAGCTCCTTCAGACCGGGCTGCTTGTACACCAGCTTGCCTTTTTTGAAAATAGGCACCTGCAGTTCTCTGATTCGGAAATCTGTCAGCGTCCGCTGCTTCCAGGTTGCTTCCGGATCAAAGATAGTATGGGGCAACGCTTCGGAGACCATCTCGTCGCGCATGCAAATTTCATCCGCAATGGCTTTTCCCGTTTTCTTGTCGTAGAAACGGTACACCTTTTTAAAACCGGGGTTGGTGATCTTGGCTGTGTTCTCGGAAATTTTGATTTTGGGAACAATGGTTCCGTCTTCCTTTTCCACCGCTACCAGTTTGTACACGCCGCCGAAAACAGGGCTGCTCTTGCTGGTGATGAGCCGCTCGCCTACACCGAAAGAATCAATTTTCGCCCCCTGCTGCAACAGATCCCGGATCAGGTATTCGTCCAGGGAATTGGAAACCACGATTTTTGCATCGGTCAGTCCCGCTTCATCCAACATGACACGGGCTTTTTTTGTTAAGTAAGCCAGGTCGCCGGAATCCAGACGGATGCCGAAATTTCCAAACCTTTTGCCTGTTGCCAGATATTCCTTGAATACTTTTATTGCATTGGGAATGCCGCTCTTTAATGTGTTGTAGGTATCCACCAGCAGCACTGCATTGTTAGGATAGGTTTCTGCATAGAACTTAAAAGCTTCATATTCCGTATCGAACATCTGTACCCAGGAATGGGCCATGGTGCCTGCTGCCGGAACGCCGTACAGTTCATCCGTCAGGGTACAGGCCGTAGCCACGCAGCCGCCGATGTAAGCAGCCCTCGCCCCAATCACCGCGCCGGAAACGCCCTGGGCCCGGCGGGATCCGAATTCCATCACAGGCCGCCCGCCCGCTGCACGTACGATACGGTTTGCTTTCGTGGCGATACAGGACTGGTGGTTGATGCACAACAGGATAAAGGTTTCCATCAGCTGCGCTTCCGCCGCCGGCGCCTTCACCGTAATGATCGGTTCATAGGGAAACACCGGCGTACCTTCCGGCACTGCATAGATATCTCCGGTAAATTTAAACTTACGCAGGTATTTCAGGAACTTTTCATCAAAGATGCCCTTGCCGCGTAAGAACTCGATATCCGCTTCACTGAAATGAAGGTTCTTTACATATTCAATGATATCCGTCAGGCCGCAGGCGATGGCAAAGCCGCCATTATCGGGAACGCTGCGGTAAAACACATCAAAATAGCTCTGCTTTTTATAAAACCCGTTTAGAAAATACCCGTTCCCCATTGTCAGCTCGTAAAAGTCTGTCAACAGGGTTAAATTTTGCTCTGCAACCGTCGGCATTTTTCTCCTTCACCTCGTTTTACTCATTCAACCGAAATCATTTCCCCGTCATGACGGATTTGAGCCGTAACGTCTTTCAAAAAACGCTGCTGCCGCTCTGACAGGATCATGGGACCGGGCCGTCCGTTTTCCTGCAGTTCTTCTGCTTCCGGCGTAAAGTTTACCAGCTGGATACCATAGCTGCTGCGGACCAGCATATCAATTGCCGCATCCCCTTTATTGCAGAACAGAACCAGGGAGCGTCCTTCCATCTCACCCTTTAAGGAACCTTCCTTTTTGCCGTCTGCAGCCTTTTTAACCGTCATACGGGTCTTATTATAATGAGGAATAATCAGGAACGCCTGCTCTTTGCCGGTACGGATCACAAAATAGTTCTTTAACCCGGCAGGCAGGATAATTCCTTTTGTTTTCGGATAAATCTTCAAATTGGCCACTGCCGCCATCACCGTCTGGTCTGTCATTCCCACGACAGCATGGCCGCCGCCCAGCACGGCCTGATAATCCGGCGTAACTTCCGATTTTGTCTCTTCAGCCGCAAAAGCCGAGACACACAAAGACAAACACACACACAACATCAACAATAATTTTTTCATTGCACAATCCTCCTTCAATCATTCAGCTTCACCGTTAAAACATCAAGCAAACACTGTCCGGATGTTATTATTCTTTGATTATATCACAATGCAATTGTAATTGCATGGAAATAAATGCGAAACTTTTTTGACTTTCTTTAAGGAAACAGGGTTGCAGCCATGTGCTACAACCCTGGTTGTTTCATTCTTTGGAATCTCCCAAAGCCTTATAACTTTTTTATTTCCACGGATCGTCTTTTGCCGGAATCCGGATCCCCGCCAGCAGTCCTTCATACTCCCACAGATACCACTCACCCGTTGAGGGTTTCAACCGAAGCGTAATAAAACGTGGGTTGTCTGCTCCGCCGCTCTTCAGCAGCAGACGGGCATAGCCTTCATTCTGGTAAGAATAGGGATTTTCGGAAACAGTCAGCGTATACGGCGTGGACGGCGTGTAATTATTATCAGGATTAGCCCCGTCAAAATAAGACCTTGCCGTATACTCCTTGCCCCGCAGCTGGTCCCGAAGGAACTGTTTATTGAAATTGTTCAGGGGACGCGGCCCCCGCAACACGTCCAGCATAGCAATGCCGGCTTCCGCATCTTCCGTATACCGTACCAGCGACGCAATGGCATAGGCAGCAGTCTGCTGCGGTGAGCTTGCGGGTTTGATCTCCGCCGCCGACTTCGGCAGCGTGTTAAGAACTACTTTTTTGCTTTCCATCGCGTGAACCGCCTTTCCGGACACACAGGAACACAGAAACGTCAAAAGCAATGCGCCTAACAGAATTTTTTTCAATTTCATGTTACACGTCACCTCTGCTCTGCGAAATTATATAATCGTTATTCTTCCGAGAAATCCTCTTTCGGGGCAGAACATAACGGGCACACCCATTCCTCCGGAACATCTTCCCAGGCAGTGCCTGCCGCTACGCCGTTATCCGGATCGCCTTCCGCCGGATCATACACATAACCGCATACGTTGCATACATACTTTTTCATTTGCATACCCCTTTCCGCATAATCATCCGTAAAAACTACCAAAAAAACAACAATCTGCACACGTTTAAGGAACTGCTCCGATTCATCCCCCCAGCATGTTTGCCGAAAAATGAATCTGCCAGTCCGTCCTTCACAGATATGCGTTAACAAACCTGTTATATATATTATATCATAGAACCTGACGTTGGAAAATGCATAGTTCGGATTATTTCAAACCGGCCTCTGTTTTCTGCCGCAATACTTTTGGAGCAGAGAATAAGAAAACGAGGCTTCTTTCGCGTTTCCTTACAACATATAGGCCAGTTTGATAATATCCTGCCGCCGCTCCCGCCACTGGGGATAATACTGATCCATCCGCGCCTTGAACTGTTCGCCGTGTCCCTTTTCCCACAGATGGGTCAGCTCATGGATCACGATATAGCTCAGATATTCCGGAGGCAGATGACCGAGATTCAAATTGATGCAGATGCGCCCCGTCCTGATATTGCAGGTCCCCCAGCGAGTTTTCATCTTGCGCACATACCAGCTGGATTCCTGTTTGCCCACCAGGGAACGGCAGCCCTGAAAGATCGCCGGCAGGAACGCTTCCATCTGGCGTTTCAGCCACAGATCAATGCATTGTTCCCGCTTTGCTTCATCAAAGCCGGAAGGACAGGCCAGCAGGAGCTTCGCGTTTTCCAGTTTCACGGAAGCCATGTGATGCTTCAGCAAGGCATCCGCCGCTTCTTCCCCACACAGCTGGCGCACCATTTCCGGATCTGTCAGCACCAGCAGTTCATAGGCTTTTCCCCAGACATACACTTCTTCCCCGGTCACATATTGACGAACCGGCTTCGGTATCATCTGCTCCTGCTTTTGCTGCTGCCGCCGGATCCACTCCTGGTTCCGGGAAACAAACTGTTCCACTTCAGACAGGGGCGTACGATAGGGTGCCGTTACAAACACTTTCGACTCCTGCGGTTTTAACCGCAGATACATACGCCGGATCCGTTTATACTGCAGCAGATATTCAATTTCACCGATTTGATGTTCTTCTACTTCACTTGGTCCTGGTCTCACTTGTTCCTCACGTGTTAATTGAATATATGTATTCTTATGCCCAAAGGGAAGACCCCGCTAAACCGCACTCGATACCTTGCCCGGGTCTTCTCTTTGCAACTTTGCAAACAACGATGTTAAGGAGGTGCTGATTAAAACTTATTCCGCTCCTTAATCACCCGCTGCATCTCACGCTTCGCGTCCCGGTCTGCCATATCGCGGCGTTTGTCGTAAATCTTCTTGCCGGTACAAAGCGCCAGTTCCATTTTCACGAAGCCGTGCTTGAAATACAGCTTCAGGGGAATGAGGGAATATCCTTTTTCCTTCACTTTACCCAACAGTCTGTCGATTTCCCTGCGATGCATCAGCAGACGCCGGGTGCGTAACGGATCGTGGTTATTATAATTGCCAAAATCGTAAGGACTGATGTGCATGTTCATTACAACCAGTTCCCCTTTTTTGGTAATCCGTACAAAGCTGTCTTTTAAGTTGACCTTGCCTGCCCGCAGCGATTTCACCTCAGTGCCCACCAGCTCCATGCCGGCTTCCATCGCTTCCACGATGTTGTAATCGTGGCGGGCTTTCCGGTTTTCCGTAATGATTTTGATTTTTGTTTCCGTCATAGTAACTCCTGTAAAAATTTGCTTCTTTATGTTATTCGCTAAAGAAGCAAAAGTTCCTTTATCTCCGTCTCCGTTTTTTCTTATTATTCATGCCCGCGTATTTATTACCACCGATGCCGCCCTTGCCTCGCTTGGCATAAGGACGTGTCACACCGTTGACTTGCTCGTGGCTGCCGTGACGCCGTTTGTTTTTCCTGTGTCCGCCGCCGGTAGCCTGGGCCGCGTCCTGACGGATTTCTTCCAGTAAAACAGCCACGCTGCTGTGGCCGGATTTATATGTTTTACCCGAACCTTCTGCCCTCTGCCCTGCAATGCCTCCGGACTTTTTCATTCTGCTGCCACCGCGCCGGGCGTTGCCCCTGCGGTCCGGTCTGCCATGGTCCCCGGTGCTGCCAAGCTGTGTCTTAATATAATCCCGCATGGCATCATTTTCCCCGGCCATAATGAAATCAATACTGCGGTCTTCCATGTTCACCTGCAGCACTTCGATTTGCACCGTGTCACCCAGCCGGTAGGTGTTGCTGGTGTGAGTTCCCGCCAGGCAGTAACGGTCTTCAATGAATTCGTAATAATCATCCGTGAGGCTGGACATGTGGACGAGCCCTTCCACTCCATTGGCCAGTTCCACAAACATACCGAAGGAGGTCACGCCGGAGATCACGCCTTCATAGGTTTCCCCAATATGTTCCAGCATGTATTCGGCTTTCTTTAAATCTACCGTTTCCCGTTCCGCTTCCGCTGCGTTGCGTTCCTGTACGGAAGAATGCTCCGCCATACTTTCCAGACTGTCTTCCGAAAGCGCAGACAAATGCTGCGTCAGGTCCGGATCCTTCAGCCAGGCGTGCAAAATACGGTGAACCAGCAAATCCGGATAACGGCGGATGGGCGACGTAAAGTGGCAATAGTATTCCGCGGCTAGCCCGAAGTGTCCGATGTTTTCCGTCTGGTACACGGCCTGCCGCATACAGCGCAGGGCTACCGTGTTCACCAGCCGTTCTTCAGGCCGCTCTTTCATTTCCGCCAACGCTGCCTGCACATCTTTGGGACGCACTTCCCCGTTTTTGGGAATGCGCAGTTTCACATTGAAGCTTTGCAGCAGTTTGGCCAGTCCTTCCATCTTGTCTTCCGCCGGAGATTCATGGACCCGGTACACGCAGGGCCACTGGAGCATGGAAAGATGCCGCGCCACCGTTTCGTTGGCCGCCAGCATAAACTCTTCAATGATAGATTCCGGCAGTCCGTGAATACGCTGTTTGATTTCTAACGGCTTACCGGCTTCATCCAATATGACTTTCTGCTCCGGCAGGTCAAACTCAATGGCGCCGCGCCGGGCTCTCTTTTTCTGCAAAACGCGGCAGAGTTCCCGCATCTCTTCCAGCATGGGAACGATGTCCGCATAATCTTCTCTGGCCTTTTTGTCCCCCTCTTCCAGAATGGCACGCACCAGATTATAGCTGAGCCGGTGATGGGAATGAATCACCGCCGGGAATATCCTGTATTTTGTAATCCGGCCCGTCTCCGCTTCGATTTCCATTTCACAGCTCATAACAAGGCGGTCTTCCTTTTCGTTCAGGCTGCAGATGCCGTTGCTTAACCGTTGGGGCAGCATGGGCAGTACCCGGTCCACCAGATATACGCTGGTGCCCCGCTCCTGTGCTTCCTGATCCAGCAACGTTTTCGCCTTCACATAATAACTGACGTCGGCAATGTAAACCCCCAGCAGGTAACGCCCGTTATCCAGACGCCGCACATACACCGCGTCATCCAAATCCCTGGCATCTTCGCTGTCTACTGTCACGACAGGATAGTCCCTCCGGTCCTCCCTGCCCTGCCAGTCCTTTTCCCGAATTTCTTCCGGAATCCGGGCCGCCGCCCGTTTCACATTTTCCGGAAAATCCAAAGGCAGATCATACTGCTTGATGATAGACAATATTTCCAGTCCCGGGTCACCTACGTAGCCCAGCACTTCCACCACACGGCCTTCCGCGCTGCGACGTTCCGCATTATGTTCTTCCTTGGGCCAGTCCGTAATTTCCACAACCACTTTCTGATTATTTGCCGCGCCGCCAAAATTCCTGCGTAAAATATAAATGTCGCTGCCGATCCGTTTGTCGTCAGGAATCACAAAGGCAAAATCCATGGTACGTTTGAATACACCCACTACCCTGGTGTTGGCCCGCTGGATAATACGGATGATCTCTCCTTCGGGGCGCCGTCCCGGCGCATGGCTGTCGATACGGGCCATGACCCGGTCATTGTTCATGGCGCCGTGGAGCTTACGGGGCGGAATGAATACGTCCGGTTTCGTTCCCTTGTTGTCGGGAATGAGGAAACCGAATCCTTTGCTGCTTAACTGGAACCGTCCGGCCACCAGCCCCATCTTTTCCGGCAGTCCGTAGGTCTCAAAACGGGTTTTCACCACGTAACCATCTTTTTCCAGTTCCATGATGGCATCCCAGAATTCGTGCATGGGTTCTTCCTTGACGGGAATGGCGAAGATCATCTCCTCCGCCGTCATGGGAGCGTAACTTTCCCGTTGCATGAATGCCATAATTTTATCTTTTAGTGAGAGTGTAGCCATAATCAATAATCCTTTTGCTGTTATTTCTATATATTTTTATTATAAACTGTTCTTTTGTTTTCATTGCGGCAAAGCTTAAACAAAAACAGGAAACGCGGTCATTCCCGATCCTTTTCTGCTTATTTTTCCAGCATCAGGGTACTGGTTGCTTCCGCCGCCACGGTTCCGTCCGGGTTGATGATAACACCTTCCATCACTACCAGACGTCCTTTCCGTTTAACCTCATGCCCTTCACAGCGAATGGTGGTACCAATCTGTACCGGTGTGCGAAACCGTAAATCAATACGGGCCGTGTAAGCAGGCACGCCCTCTTTTTTAAACAGATAGTTTCCCATAATCTCATCCAGCAGTACGGTGATCAGCCCGCCGTGCATCCGTCCATTGTAACTTTGGTGTTCCGGCTTCGGAGTAAAGAAAGCCATCACGCCGTTGGGAATCCAGAAAAAGTGCAGGTGCAGTCCCACAGGATTCTCTTCTCCGCAGGCAAAACACATGCCATATTTCTGATCCTTTGGCATTTCCATCAGCTTTGTGCCATATTTCTTTTCTTCTTCCGCCAGAAGTTTTCTTTCCGTTTCATTCATCTGTAAGTGCTGTGGTAACATGTTATTCTGAATACTCTCCATAATACGTTATCCTTGAAAATTCGCCCGATAAAAACGCTTTCCACGCCCAAATATTTATGACGTCACTTCGACTTCGTTTTTGCGTCAATAAACATTTTAAGGTTTATTTATATTCTTTTAGCCATTTTCTTTCAACCATTCTTTTATCAGATCGCCCGCTTCTTTAAAACGCAGGTCTAGATGATGATTGTCCCCTTCCATGTAATGAAGCTGCTTATTTCCGCCTGCAATTTCAAAATCCATCTTTGCCTGCTCCGGCGTTACGATACAGTCCTTTGTCCCATGAATGATCAACAGCGGACCGGTTTGCCATCGTTGTAACAAGGCCGCCACATCATACTGTAGCAAGTCCGTAACAAACGTTGCCGGAATTTCATCATGGCCGCGTTCGTCGTCCAGTACAACCGTTTTACCCTGCAAGGCAGACTGAAATGCTTCCGACCCCAGCACCTGTATGAACGTTTTCTGCAAACTGTTAGGCGCAGACCACAACACCATACCGTCAGGACAGTATGTGTTACGCTTGTACCATTCCGGCGCAGTATTTGAATGACTGATTTTGCAGCAGTTTCCTGCAGCAGCATCAGTACAGCAGTCTCCCTCACACGCTGTAACAATACAGGTTGCCCCGCCGAAACTGCGCCCTAACAGAAACAACTTTTCCGGCTGCAGCGTTTTACGGACAAAATCCAAAACCGCTTTCAGCTCCGCAATCTGATTGGTCAGCATGGTGCACCAGCTGAAATTGAAACGAACCACAGAGCAAATGGATTCTCCGATTTCATCCGCCAGTTGCGCAGCCCGTCCGCCGCCTTCCATAGATCCGCGGAAACCATGTGCCATCACCAAAACGTTACGCCGTTTTGTCTCCACTTCACACAAATTGATTACGCCGCTCAATTCACCAAACGGCCCCGCGACGGTAAAATTCTGTCTCATATTGCCTCCAAGCATCCACTCATTGCTTTAATCAACGAATTGTTTAAATAATCTTCCTATAAAAATATATAAATATCAAATACAGGAAAGATAAATTTTACAAAAATTTAAATGACATTTTACGTTACAGATAACACCTCTGCAGCTACGCCTGCCAGACTTTCCCGGCCAATACATCTACGCAGCTTAGTTTGCCGCCGCTCATATACGCACCGGTATCGCACATGATAACATGATTTGCCAAAAACAGCGGCTTCGGCGTCCGCCGTTCCTTCCCGGTGAGCTTCATCACTTTCTGTACCGGCGTATGCCCCACCACAAGGGTCTCCTCCCCTTTATACTGTTCCCACCACTGCTGCCGCCGCCAAAGCATATCAAATTCATTTTGCACCGCCAGCGGCACATCGGGATCGACCCCCGCGTGACAGAAAAAGTAATCCTGATACTGATACTTAACCGGCAGATTCATCACCCACTGAAGCAGTTCTTCCTTTGTATCCGCATCCATCTCATCCAGCTGTTTCAGCGTTTCCAACCCGCCGTTATCCAGCCAGGAACCCGCATAATCTACAATCAGGTTATTATAGTTGCCACGCTTCTGCATAAAATAGGAAGACATCATCACTTCATGATTGCCCATCAGGCAGACCACAACATCCGAATACTGCTGCTGCAACGCAAAAATATATTGCAGACACCGGCCCGGGGCCGGGCCCCGGTCAATGTAATCCCCCAGAAAAATCAGCAGATCTTCATCCGGGTTGAATCGGATTTTGTCCATCAGCTTTATTAACTTTTCATACATGCCGTGTACGTCGCCGATGGCCAGCACACGGGAATAACCGAATAAGTTCTGCATGATACCTTCACTGATCTTCCACTATCGCATTCTTAACTGTCAAATTACTTATTGTCTTTATTTTCACTTTACTATAATTATTATATGTGATGTCATATTTAACGTCAATTAACATTCTCGTCTTTATAGATTCACTCACTTCCCCGCCACCTGGTCGTTAAAACGACCAACCTGAGAACGCTAATACGCATGGTTACTGGAGTTTGGTTCCACTACCTCTTAATATATAGAGGAATGACAGTTTATATGTCCATACAGGCAAAGCCGTTACATATAACTGGCAAACTGTTAGAGAGTGGAAGCTTAGGGTTTCCCGCAACTATCCCCTGAACATCTGGATCCAGTAATGCGTAAACTCCGTACCTTCTTTACGGCAATAGCCCACGCCCAGTTCTTTAAAATCTTTGTTCAGGATATTAGCGCGATGCCTCGGCAAACGCATACACTGAGCCACCACTTCTTCCGGCGTGATTTACAACTTATATTTACATTAGTCAGAGTAATCCTCGTAAAGAAACGTTGAGCTTTTTTTTTAAATGTTTTATAATATTATAAAGAATCCATAAAGCCAGTTTGATAATCGGATTCAAAAATCAGCTTGGTTATTTTTAAAATAATTTATTTGCTTTTTTAAATTTTATTAAGGAAGGTTCATCATGAAGTTATCATTGCAAATGCAAGCCAAAAACCAAAACGCTTTAATCACGGACGAGCATAGCGCGCGTCTGCCTATGGTGCGAATCACAAAAGTAATCCTGCAGAATTTCAAAAATGTGGAATACGGTGAAATCGACTTCCACTGCGGCAAATACTTCGTACCTTATGGCACCAAAGCCGACATTCTGGGCCTGTACGGCCAGAACGGTTCCGGCAAAACAGCGCTGATTGACGCGCTGTATATTTTAAAAGAACTGCTGCGGGGCAGCAAGGTGCAGAATCTGTTTGCGGAATGTGTCAATAAGAATGCGGAATTTGCAAAGCTGACATTCCTGTTTGAACTGCAGTATGAAGATGGACGCGTCCGCAAAGCGATGTATGAGTTCTGCATAAAAGCGATAGTGAATTCAGCTGATGCAGACGCAGGTTTGGGAGCTTCCCCGGATTTTATCGCAGCACCCTTTTCCAAAAACAAGGTACGAATCCTGGACGAAGTGCTCAGCATGTCCGGTCCGTTTTGCGGCAGCGAGCATCGCATGAACCCGATTATCGATACAACCAGCAACGAGCTTCCCTTTGGCCCCAAGTCACGCCACAAATTTATCCTCGGACAGGATAAAACCAGCCAGAAAACGCTACAGTTAGAGGTAAACAAACGTCTGGCCCAGGAACGCTCCCAGTCTTTCATCTTTATGCGTGAAACGCTGGAGTATCTGAAAACCATCGGGAACTACTCCGAATATCTGCAGGTATTGCTGGAACTGAATTTTTTCGGACTGAATTATTTCTTTGTGGTCAATACCCGTTCTTCCGGCCTCATCCGCCTGAACCTGGCGTTGCTGCTACACACGCCCATGGGTTCCTTCCCCATCCAGACAGACGACCGGCCTACCGATATGCCACAGGGAACCTATGAAATTGTTTCCCGGTACATTCCCAGGATAAACACAGTCATTGAGCAGCTGATTCCCGGCCTTTCCATTAAACTGAACCCCCTGGCCAGGACAGTCATGAAAGACGGTTCCCCCGGTCAGCTTGTAGAGCTCATTGCCGTACGCAACGGAATAGAACTGCCCCTGCGGGACGAATCGGACGGGATCCGTCGTCTGATCTCCATGCTGAGCCTTTTGACCGCCGCATATAATGACCCGTCCTTCACCCTTGCCATCGACGAATTCGACGCAGGCATCTTTGAGTACATCTGGGGCGAGATGCTGGAGATTTTCGCCATGCACGGCGTAGGCCAGCTGATTTTCACCGCCCACAACCTGCGTCCTCTGGAAGTGATCAGCAAAAAGTTCCTGTATTTCACCAGCACAGACCCGAAAGACCGCTTTGTGCAGCTGAAGAGCATCGCCCGCACCAATAATATGCGCAACGTGTATTTCCGCCAGATTGAACACGGCAACGAGGAAAAAGTGTACAACGAAACTAAGCGCGATGCGATTATTAAGGCGTTGCGGAGCGTGAAGGAATAGTGAAAAAACTGCCAGCTTACTTGCAGAAAGAGATACCATTTGAAAACTTTGACTGTGGTGTTTTATAAAATATGATGATAGAGTCGACCGCATCACAGAATTGTTAATGATCTTAAAAGTGAAGAGCCTCCGCTGTCATGAAAGGCGGCGGAGGCTCTTTTAATTACGATTCTGTTTTCCTGTAAATGGTTCTGTAAGGATACGCGGATTTATGCCATCGTCTCCGTAACGATTACCTGTGCTTATTGTTTTTTCCGTTTCATGAACATCCAGATACCGCCGCCGATCAAAACTATCGGCAGACCAAAGATCAGCAGATCAAACAGATCAAAGCCACCATCGTCCGTTGCTCCTTCTTTGGGTTTCGGCAGTTCTGCCTTGCCTACGGCGACCTTCCAGGTACGCTCCATTTTATCATATTTGGCAGTCACATCTACAACGCCGTCGGCCTTGCCCACAAGCACACCGTCTTTAATCTCGGCAATCTTGCTGTCGCTGACGCTCCACTGGGGCTTTACCTCCCCTTCCTGCCCGGTGATGTAAGAGGACAGTTCCAGTTTTTCGTTAACGTCAACGTGTGCAGGCAGTGCATTGCATTCCAGCTTTGGGACATAAGCAGTCACCTCCACCTTAAAATCACGGGAGGCATTATCCACGGTTATTTTTCCACTGATCGTCGCGACGCCTTCAGCTTTGGCAGCCAGCGTACCATCACCGGCCACGCTGACTTTGTCATCGGCGCTGGATTTTAAATCGGACAATTTATATTTCAGATTACCGGGAATGGTAACTCTCAGTTTGCTGCTTTCTCCTACTTTAATGGCAGGGTCTGCCGGTTCCACATTCACCACGGCACTGATAGTATACAGGTTGTCCTTAGCGTCTGCATCTTTCCCATCTGTCTTTTCCTCAGTAGCCCCTTCCGGCACGGGAACCTCTTCTTCCTCTTCTTCCGGTAACAGGGGCGCTTTCTTTGTCGTGAGCATGGTAGCAGGAGAGCCGTAAATCAGCTTCGGGTTCTTAACATCATCGTTGCGGTAGACCGCAGTCAGGTCTGCTGCCACCAGGAACCGGGCAAACAGTTTGTTATCCGGCTGATGAATGGCCCGTATATCATAGAACCAACCTCCAACGGCTTCATGAGCATATACCAGCCGGTACGGTCTGTTAGCACTGTTCAGGCTGGTCTTTACCGGGGAAATTCCTTCCAGGACTGCCATCGCCGCCGCTTCCGAAACGTCAAATCCCTTTTCCATAAATTCATAAGCGCCGCTCACATCAGCCGGCATGGAGCCTTCCTGTTTCACAGTAATCGTTTTGTCTTTCAGGGTAAATGTCAGTTTCACCGGTTTTTTATCTACATCAAATTCAGCTTCGCCCACGCCGTTATCATTGACCAGTAAAATGCCGGCCGTACTGAAATCATAGGAACTGTCTTCCGCTTCACTGCCCCGCATTACGTCAAATTCAAACAGGAAGAGACCTTCTTCCATGGGTTTAATGATGAGGTGCCCGTTGTTGTACTGGGAGCTTTCTTTCCAAGTATAATTGCCTTCCGCCTTTTTCCATTCCTCGCCGCCTTTAGCCATACCCACAGCGGAAACGGCCAGCATTACAATCAGCGTCAGCATAAAAACCGCAAGCTTTGTTATCTTAATATTTCGTTTCATGTCCTTACGCCTCCTTACAGTGCCAGCCTGAATTTTGCCGTACGGGGCGATCTGCCGTCAACCCAGTACTTAATCGTATATACACCCCGGGGAGAACGTCTGCCCGAATTCTTTGTGGCCCAGCCGTTCCAGTCGAAACAGAACCACTGGTTGGAATTACTCGACTTGAAGTTGAAACTGCGCACCAGTTGATTTTTATTGTTGAATATCTGGAAATGCAAACCTTTTCCTCTGGCATTATTCCGTTTGAAATATAACCGCTGCATCAGGTCGCCGTTATCGTTCCGGATAACCTTTGTAGAATGATATTGCAGAAAAGAAGCACCAGGGTATGTAAAAGGAATCGTTATATATTCTTCACCCCAATTGTAATACGGCTTATACGTGACCAGTTTGTATTTTCCGGCCTTAAACCGGGACATGTTAAGCCGGTATGAGTAATACCCGTAAGTTGTATTATTCTTTTTATACACTTTTTGGGGCTTCATGACTTTAAAATTCGCGATTCTTTTATTCTTGCTATCCAGGATATAAGCTCCCCTTTGCGAAGTATGTCCTGCCCAAGACATCCACGCAAAGCCTTTTGTACCGTTAAATGTTACTTTTGAAGAAAACCCTTTTACGGCAGCAAACACTGTCACGGTAACAAGAAATACCGCCACAAGGCTTAGGGCTATTATTTTTCGCGCCCGATCCATAATAACAAACCTCCTTAAATGTATATAAATTTTAAACAACCTGAATAATACATCCTCCCTTGTTTCCATTCCATGCGGAGGATCTGTTCATCATCCTTTCGACCCGTCAATATTGTAAATCATCACATCGCCGCCATCGCTGTCGAAGCGGTACACGGCGCTTAAATCTTTCGGCACCATGAAAGTGCGGAGCAGTTTACCATTTTGGAATACTTTAACGGCAAAGCCATAATTCTTAATGATGTATTTGTATTTCGGCATCATACTGCCCGTCACCGCTTCGGGTATGATCTGCAGCGTCTTATCCGTAAAGTCGGTGTTGGTTTCGCGAACAGGCAGCGCGGCAACCAGCGCACAGGCAGCAAACTCGTCAGCCCTCGGCGTACGGTTTTTATTCAATACATATTCACCACGCACATCTGGCAGGGTTAACCCATTATGCCCGAAATAGTCCAGAATCAGCCCGTCTTTTCCTGACGTGACGCCGGCATGCATCAGATTAATCTGTACATCATCCAGCATGGCCCCAGTCCCGTTTCCTCTATGGATGCCCTGGACTTCGGCGCCGGTGGCAAACTGGGCACCCAGGCGAAGCTGGACAGGTTTCATGCCGGCTTTGATATATTTCTTGTCCGGAGGGGAATCCGTGATTGCCAGACCGATAATCTGTCCGCCCAAAACGACAGCTGGCGCCTGGGATAATGCTTCCCAGCCTTTATTATCATCGGTTCCGTCGTAATCACAGGCGTGCAGTGTAATCACCGGCCATTGATCCGGCAGCACTGTGACATTGATATACGCATTTGTCACGCCGTTTTCATTTTTCCGTTCATACCGTCCGGCAGCAGGCGGCCACACCTCATCCCTGTCGCTCCAATACCAGTTCGCCACGGAGCGCTCCGCATTCTTCCCCGTTTTAGGAGCTGCGCTTACTGTGTCTGTAACAGAAGCCAGCGTTAATGCGAAACACAATGCCGCCATACCGAATTGCACGCTTTTTCTCATACCGAATTTTCGCCTCCCCATAAAACAATATAAAATTTTAACATGAATTAAGGAGTGTTTCCTTAATGAGCCCAAAGAAAACCAAACGCGATCATACCCGTAGCCAACAGAATCACAACCGCCGCACCAACGGGCAGTATCGCCTGCGCCGCCATGGCGATAACGGTGTCGCCCGGTTCGGCCTGCTGACGCTTTGCATGTTGTCGGCACTGCCATAGGCCTGCCCCATATGAAAGAAAGGTAACTATTATCCAGAATAAAAAACGGAATGAGATTTCGTCAGTGGGAAGCTGCGTCAACGCACCGCCAATACCTATAACCTGAAGGACAAACAATTTCCATTGTACCGCCGCTTCTCCGTATTTTGTAGCATACGTCCGGTTCAGGAAAAAACCAACCACACAGCAAATAACAGAAAGAACAATCATAACGCCGCTGTCCAATGAACATCTCCCCCGCTTCCCTATGCTATTACTTTACTAAATCACCGGATCGTTGCTGTATCCCATCATTTTCCCAGCCAGTCCACCAGCACATAACGGTCCGCATCAGCAGGCGAACGGGTCACGGTAAACATATAGCGGCCAATCAGGGCCGGAACATCTTCCGGCGCTTCTTTCCTCCATTGCTCAGCCGTGCCGTGCACATTGCCGGTAAAACCGGAAGATGCGGAGTAAATATTGGCCACGCCGG
The DNA here is from genome assembly GCF_902793885.1 of uncultured Succiniclasticum sp. NCBI lineage: Bacteria > Bacillati > Bacillota > Negativicutes > Acidaminococcales > Acidaminococcaceae > Succiniclasticum > uncultured Succiniclasticum sp. The sequence goes on along the minus strand of NZ_CADBFF010000025.1, from coordinate 12,694 downwards.
TAAAGATATCGGTTCCATTTTCATGCCATTCCGCAACCTGCGCGAAGACCAGTCCTTCCCCACTGGCCTTCGGTACCAGATATAAATTGTTCGTCAGCTTATATTGCCGGGACGATACCGCATTGATACGGCGGCCAAAGTATTTGTACACAGCGTTATCCACCGCTTCTTTTTTTACGCCCCAGTAGCCTTCGTTCACATTTACCAAATCATACTTGCGGTTGATGATATTATGTTGCACGCCAAAATCCACAAACGTATCCATGGGGATTTCATTGTTCATCACAAAACTTCCCACCCGCGCTTCCGCAAAATTGCTGAAGAATGTATCCAGCTTTTCACGGGATGCCTCGGACAGTTCTGCACGACTTGCAGCGCCAACGGGCAAAGCAAATAAAACCAGCAGAAGCGATGCCGTAAGAAATGTTAAAAACTTTTTCATGTAAAATCCTCCTTTGCGTTTGCCTTTTACTTCTTTATTTAAATATTTACAGAATAAACCGCTGCACCAAATCGCGGTGCATAAAATGTTCACACAGCAAAATATAACGAATCCTTACTCAATAATAAAACCAGAATAGTATGCCGCCAATAATTACGCTGCACACATTCACAAGTACTAGAGTCTTGAACAGCTTCTTCCTGTCCCCCCGGATGAAATAACAGCACAGGCAAAATTCCAGCAGTATCACTGCAATTTCTCCCAGGACAACAGCCACCCCATACCAGTCAAAAGGATCCTGTTCCAAAAACTCATTCAGCAGCAGGTTGCTGATAATGTTAACAACAGCAAAACCTGCCAGTTCTTTTGGCTTGCGGTAACCGCAAAAATAAAATACAGGAACTTCTATCAGAACAGTGAGCAGTGCCACTACCAGAAACGTCTCTTCTATTTCCGCCCAGTCTACAAAAATCCGGGTTCCGGGAATCAGCGGCGTAGGAGCAATTACATCAAAAAACATCGACACAGCCTCCCCGTCTCAATACTGCTTTTCAAAAAATTCCAGGCACTTTTCATACACCATTTCCCGCGCGTCATCCAGCGTCACCACATGCCGTGCTTCCGAGAGCCAGAGGATTTCTTTCTGTGTTTCCGGAACACATTTCAACTGTTCGTAAAGATATGTTGCACTCTGTGCTTTTACCGTATGGTCTTTTTGCCCCTGCACAATCAGGGTGGGAATTTTTATTTTTTCCAGATATTCCGCTTTACAAAGCTTGATCAGTTCCAACAGGCTTGGCACCGGTTTCGTCGGCATTTCCGAGTAGCCCTGCATATATTCTTCCGGCACATTGTAACTGTGTTGCCCTGTATGAAGACGCGGAATGAAATAACGCAACAGTTTTACAAAAGGTATACGCCAGTCCTGCAGAAACACTGGCGTTGCCAACAGTATCAGTTTTTCCACAGAACAGGCCTTTGCGCGGTTTTCTGTCGGGTTCTCCCTTTGTCCTTTTATAAACAATTCTTCCGAAGAATCCGTTGGGGAAAACTCCGCCGCCGCTTTAATGGTCAGCAGACCGCCCATGGACTGCCCTGCTATGTAGATGTGGCGGCAGTGACTGTGCAGTGCTTTCACGCCATCTTCTACTGCTTCGTACCAGTCCGGCCAGGTAGTCTGTTCCAGCGCTTCTACCGTTGTGCAATGCCCGGCCAGGCAGGCGCCCAGCACAGTATAACCACCCTTTTCCTGCAAAAAGTTTCCTAACATGCGCATTTCCGCCGGAGCGCCGCTGTAACCATGAACCAGCAATACACCTGTATCCCGGCTGCCATGCAGAAAAAACGTGCCAGCGTTCCGGTGTGCCTGTCCGCTCATGATTGCCTCCGTTTAGACTGTGTGGATAATCTATATTCTTATTTTTATTATAACACAAAAAGTGAACTTATAAAACAAAAACAGGACTGCCGAAACAGTCCTGTTTTATGATTTATAAATTCAATTGTCAATCAGCAACGTATTATTTGAACATTCCCAGCAGGATACCGCCATGGGCAGCCAGTACCGGAGCAAATACCAGGGAAACGATGGTCATCAGCTTCAGCAGGATGTTCATGGCCGGTCCGGAAGTATCTTTGAACGGATCGCCTACGGTGTCGCCGGTAACCGCCGCTTTGTGCGGGTCGGAACCTTTGCCGCCGTGTACGCCGGATTCAATGTACTTCTTCGCGTTATCCCAAGCGCCGCCCGCATTGGCCATCATAATAGCCAGCAGTACACCGGCAGCCAGCGCGCCGCCAATCATTCCGCCCAGAGCGGCAGGCCCTAACAGCATGCCAACCAGAAGCGGGAACGCAATAGCGATGACGCCGGGGGCAATCATTTTGTTCAGTGCGGCAGCGGTAGAGATATCTACGCAGCGGCGATAGTCGCCGCGGGCCTTGCCTTCCAACAGGCCGGGGATCTCATGGAACTGACGGCGAACTTCCACTACCATTTCGTTAGCAGCTTCACCAACGGATTCCATGGTCATAGCGCCAAACACAAACGGCAGGGTGGCACCGATGAATACACCGATCAGAACAACCGGATCCAACAGGTCGATAGCTTTCAGTTTCACAACCTGAGAGTATGCGGAGAACAGAGCCAGCGCGGTCAGCGCGGCAGAACCGATGGCAAATCCTTTGCCGATAGCAGCAGTAGTATTGCCGACGGAGTCCAGGGTATCAGTGATTTCACGAACGCTTGCGGGCAGTTCAGCCATTTCCGCAATGCCACCTGCGTTATCGGAAATAGGACCGTAAGCGTCAACCGCTACGGTGATGCCGGTGGTTGCCAGCATGCCGACTGCGGACAGGGCGATACCGTAAATGCCCAGTGCCGGATTAGCCATGCCGCCCATTACAAAGAACGCGATGAATACCGCGATGCAGATGAATACGATAGGCAGGAAAGTGGAATACATACCTACTGCCAGGCCTGCGATGATTACGGTTGCGTGACCGGTTTCCGCCTGGTCAGCGATTCTCTTAACGGAGCTGTAATCAGCAGAGGTGTATACTTCGGTGATCTTACCAATCAGCAGACCTACAACCTGGCCGGCAGCGATAGCCCAGAAAGCATTCATGTTACCGAACAGAGAGTTGGACAGGTAAGCAGCAGCGCCAATGGTCAGGATGCCGGCGATGTAGGTACCGGTGTTCAGGGCGCCCTGCGGATTGGTGGATTTGCTGTGACGGACATACAGAATACCAATAATAGAAGAAACAATACCGGACAGAGCCAGCAGGAACGGATAAGCTACACCTTCGCCGCCTTTGAACGCAACCGCACCCAAAGTCAAAGCAGAGATGATAGCGCCTACATAAGATTCAAACAGGTCAGCGCCCATACCGGCTACGTCGCCTACGTTATCGCCTACGTTATCGGCGATGGTAGCAGGGTTACGGGGATCGTCTTCCGGAATACCGGCTTCCACCTTACCTACCAGATCAGCGCCTACGTCGGCAGCTTTGGTGTAGATACCGCCGCCAACACGGGCAAACAGTGCGATGGAACTTGCGCCCAGACCGAAACCGGTTACGATATCCATGTTCGCACCGTTTTCGCCAAACAGAGCAAAAGCCAGCGCTACACCGGTGATGCCCAGGCCAACCACGCCCAGACCCATTACGGAACCGCCGGAGAAAGCAATCTGCAGTGCCTGGGGCATGCCGTGTTCAGCAGCCGCCGTGGTACGAACGTTAGCTTTGGTGGCAACATTCATGCCGCAGTAACCGGCCAGAATGGAGAAAACTGCGCCGGCAATGAAGCAGACTGCCGTCATGGGAGCCAGGAAAATACCGATAATAATTGCAACAACCAGAATGAATACAGCCAGTGCTTTGTATTCACGGTACAGGAACGCCATAGCACCTTCGTGAATGTGCCCGGAAATTTCCTGCATCAGTTCATTGCCGGCTTCCGCTTTCATGATGGAACTGCTCAGCATGGCAGCGATCAGAAGCGCGAGGATACCGGCGCCAATGGATAACATGATAAAACTACTCAAGATGTAATCCCCTTTCGACAAAATAAAAATATAATTTAAAATTTTAAAGGGCTAAACCCTTTATTAACACTGTTTTGTGAGTCTGCACCCACAAGCCTGAAACCATGTTGCGCCTCTTTGATGCGCAACCTCAGTCATGCAACCTGCCTGATCAGGCAGCCCGCCGCTTTTCCTTCTCAATAAAGCGCAGGGTCATGCATTGAGTTTGGCAAGAGCTAACGTAATGACACCGAAGGCCGTTCCCAGCACAATCGTAGCCTTAGACAAAACCGTATCCAGATCATTTCCCTTACCAAAGAAGGCACCATCACCGCCACCGAAGGAGCTGGACAAGCCCGCGCCTCTGCCAGTCTGCAGCAGTACCGCCCCAATCAGGGCCACACAGACGATGAAGTCCACTACCATCAAGACAGTTTCCAGCATTTACTTACCTCCTTCACTAATTATTCCTGTGTCAGTACCACAGTATTTTACCACAACTTGACAACTGTGGCAATAATAAATGTCAATTTTTTTCACAGAGTTTTACGGAACGATAATTACATATTATAAAACCTTGTTTCCCTTCAATAATATAGCGGTAGGAAAGTGTTAGCCGGAAGGAAGTACGTAAAAACAGGGGAACTGCTTTACACAGTTCCCCTCACTTGCTTTGTACCGCAAACTACATTTCCCGTTTCAATCCTTGATTATAATAATTAACGAATGGTTTGCGAACTAACGGTTCTAATCTGTTTGCAGCTTATTTGTTCAGATTGTAGAACACTTCCATGCCGCCGTATGTTGCAGCCGGGCCAAGGTCTTCTTCAATGCGCAGCAGCTGGTTGTATTTCGCCACGCGGTCAGTACGGGCCGGCGCGCCGGATTTAATCTGGCCGGCGTTCAGCGCAACTGCGATGTCAGACATGGTAACGTCCTCTGTTTCGCCGCTGCGGTGGGAAACAATGGCGGTATAGCCGTGACGTTTTGCCAGTTCCACAGCCCGGAAAGTTTCGGTGAGGGTACCAATCTGGTTCACTTTAATCAGGATGGCATTGGCCACACCTTTGTCGATGCCCATCTGCAGGCGCGCCGCGTTGGTAACGAACAGGTCGTCGCCTACCAGCTGCACTTTGTCGCCCAGCTTCTTGGTGAGGGCAGCCCATCCCTTCCAGTCGTCTTCAGCCAGGCCGTCTTCAATGGAGATAATCGGATATTTCGCAACCAGATCCGCCAGATAGTTGACCATCTGGGTGCTGGTCTTGGGGGCGCCTTCCGCCAGCATATGATACTTGCCGTCTTTGTAGAATTCGCTGGCAGCTACGTCCATAGCCAGCATAATGTCTTTACCAGCTTTGTAGCCGGCTTTAGCAATGGCTTCCATAATTACGTCCAGTGCTTCCGCATTGGATTCCAGATTCGGAGCAAAGCCGCCTTCATCGCCCAAACCGGTGCTCAGGCCTTTGGCTTTCAGGATGCCTTTCAGGGCGTGGTAAATTTCCACGTTCATTCGCAGGCATTCGCTGAAACTCTTCGCTCCTACCGGCATGATCATGAATTCCTGGATGTCAACGTTATTGTCCGCATGAGAGCCGCCGTTGAGGATGTTCATCATGGGAACCGGCAGTTCATGGGCATTGGTGCCGCCCAGATACTGATACAGAGGCAGGCCTACATAGTTGGCTGCCGCTTTGGCAACGGCCATGGATACGCCCAGAATTGCATTGGCGCCTAACTTTGCTTTGTTGGGAGTCTCATCTAAACGGATCAGCAACTCGTCAATTTCAATCTGGCGGGTGGCGTCCAGGCCGATCAGCGCTTCGGCAATAATGTCATTTACATTTTCCACCGCTTTCATAACGCCTTTGCCAACATAACGCTTCTTGTCGCCGTCCCGTAATTCTACCGCTTCATGCACACCGGTAGACGCACCGGAGGGAACCGCGGCGCGGCCCATAGTACCGTCTTCCAGGATTACTTCAACTTCAACAGTGGGATTGCCGCGGGAATCCAGAATTTCGCGTGCATAGACTTGTGTAATAATAGACATGATTATCACCTTATCCTTTCTCTTAACTGTTTTGATTATATAAAATAATTCTTTAAAACTCTTTCAACTAAAAAACACATAGTGCTCGAACAAAAAACGCATGGTTTTGCGAAATCCGTGTACAAATACAAATTACTCCAAAAGGCTCTTCCCTGTCATGGCCTTCGGCTGCTGAATCTTCAAAAACTGAAGCAGCGTAGGAGCAATGTCAGCCAGCCGTCCTTCACGCAGTTTAACTTTATCTTTGCTGATCACAATAAACGGAACTTTGTTTGTAGTGTGAGCCGTACAGGGTGTTCCGTCTTCGTTCTGCATCTTTTCCAGGTTTCCGTGATCTGCTGTAATGCAAATCACACCATCCAGCGCCTGAATCTTTTCAACAATCTTTCCGGCGCAGGCATCCACGGTTTCCATGGCCTTTACCGCAGCTTCCATGATACCGGTATGCCCTACCATATCCGGATTGGCAAAGTTCAGGATCACTACATCGTATTTATCTTCGTCCAGTGCTTTAAGCAACGCTTCCGTCACCATGGGCGCACTCATTTCCGGCTGCAGGTCGTAGGTCGCGACTTTCGGCGACGGTATCAGGATACGGTCTTCCCCGGCATTGGGTTCTTCCACGCCGCCGTTAAAGAAGAAGGTTACATGAGCGTATTTTTCCGTTTCCGCAATACGCAGCTGCTGCAGCCCATTCTTCGCCAGTACTTCGCCCAACGTATCTTCATAATGTTCCGGCGGATACGCGGTAGGAATGTCGATGGTCGCATCATACTGGGTCATGCCGACCATATGCACCGGCCTGGCTTCTGCTGACCGTTCAAAATACGGGAACTCTTCATCATGCAGTGCACGGGTAATTTCCCGGGCCCGGTCCGGGCGGAAATTATAGAAGATCACGCTGTCACCCTTACGGATACAGGCAGCAGATTTCTCTCCCGCATCAGCCGCTTCGTTTTTCTGCGCTACACAAAACGGCACTACAAACTCATCGTTCACACCCGCTTCATAGGAAGCCTGAATTCCTTCTGCAGCGGAAGCAAAAACTGCGCCGTCCCGCAAAACCATATTGCGATAGGCTTTTTCCAAACGTTCCCAGCGTTTATCCCGGTCCATGGCATAATAGCGGCCGCTGACCGTTGCAAAACAGCCAACGCCTTCTTCCTGCATGAAAGCTTCCAAATCCTGCACATAAGGAATCGCGCTTTGGGGCGGCACATCCCGGCCGTCCAGAAAAGCATGTACATAGACCTTTTGTAATCCTGCCGTCTTCGCCATATCCAGCAGCGCTTTTAGATGATCGATGTGACTGTGAACGCCGCCGTCACTGAACAGGCCCATCAGGTGAAGAGAACTGTCCTTTTCTTTTGCATGACGCAACGCATCCAGCAGCACCTGGTTTTTAAAAAAACTGCCTTCTTTGATAGCATGGGAAATCAGGGACAGGTCCTGATAAATGATCCGGCCCGACCCGATGTTCAGATGCCCTACTTCCGAATTCCCAATCTGACCAGCCGGCAGCCCTACATCTTCCCCGCTGGCCTCCAGCTTTGTGTTGGGATAATCCGTAAAATAGCTGTCCAGGTGCGGAGTACGGGCTGTCGTCGCCGCATTATAAGGACCGGCCGGGGCAATGCCCCAGCCGTCCAGAATCATTAACATTACCGGCTTCTTTGCCATTTGCTCTCCTTCAAAGCTTCTTAATTAAAAACTGCGGACAATCTTCGCAAAGCTATCTACTTTCAGACTGGCGCCGCCAACCAATACGCCGTCAATGCCGTTGATGCAGAACTGGGCCGCATTGGTGTCTTTTACGCTGCCGCCGTACAGGATACGGATATGCCTTGCAACGTCTTCGCCAACGATTTCGTTCAGCTGCTTACGGATAAACAGGCAGACTTCCTGGGCATCCTGCGCCGTTGCAGTATTGCCGGTGCCGATAGCCCAGATGGGTTCATAGGCAACGGTCAACAGCTTCGCCTGTTCTGCCGAAATCCCTGCCAGCGCACTCTTCAGCTGTCCTTCAATTTTGGCGTTAGTGGCGCCCTGCTTCCGTTCCGCTTCCGTTTCGCCGACACACAGTACCGGTTTCAGCTGGTTGCGGTACGCAGCTTTCATTTTCTTTGCAATGATTTCATTGTCCTCTTTGAAAATTTCGCGTCGTTCGCTGTGGCCTACCAACACGTATTCACAGCCAATGTCCGCAATCTGTGCGCCGGACACAGCGCCGGTAAAAGCTCCTTCGTCTTCCCAGCACAAATCCTGCGCGCCATAGCCCACCGATTTACCGTCAATGGCTTCCGCTACACTTTCCAACGCCGTAAAAGGCGGGAAAATCACGACTTCATTGACAGTACCGTTCGTTTCGGTAACCAGATTCTGGGCCAGTTCGACCGCTTCGCCAACGGTCTTGTACATCTTCCAGTTACCGGCCACAAAAGGGCGCCGCACCTCATCCAGCGCCTCCACACCCGGCAGCACTTTGCCTTCCAGATATTCCAGAGAAGCGCCGCCACCGGTGGAAATGTGACTGATTTTATCTTCCAGACCAATCTTCTTGATAGCCGCTACGCTGTCGCCGCCGCCTACGATGCTGACTGCATTGCTGTCCGCAACGGCTTTGGCAACCGCTTCCGTTCCTTTACAGAACGCATCCATTTCGAATACGCCCATCGGCCCGTTCCAAACTACCAGTTTGGCATCTTTTACCGCATCTGCATACAGTTTGCAGGTTTCCGGACCGATATCCAGGGCCATGTAATCCTGGTTCAGATCATCCAGCGCAGACACTTCATACACGGAATCCGGTTTGAATTCTGCTGCCATCACCAGATCTACAGGCAGAAGAATCTTAACATTCTTCACGGAAGCTTCTGCCATAATACGTTTAGCTTCTTCAATCTTATCGTTTTCTACCAGAGACTTGCCCATAGGGATACCTCTGGCCGCAAGGAATGTATTGGCCATGCCGCCGCCAATCAGCAGTGTATCCACTTTGCCCAGCAGGTTTACGATTACGCCGATCTTATCCGAAACTTTTGCGCCGCCGATGATAGCGGTAAACGGATGCTCCGGATTATTCACAGCATCGCCGATAAAACGTATTTCCTTTTCCAGCAGGAAACCTGCCGCGCTGGGCAGGAAATGGGTTACGCCTTCCACCGATGCATGAGCCCGGTGCGATACGCCGAAACCGTCATTTACATACAAATCTGCCAGGGAAGCCAGCTTCTCCGCAAATTCCAGATTATTTTTCTCTTCTTCTTTATGGTAACGCAGGTTCTCTAACAGCAATACGGATCCTGTCTCCAGTTTTTTCGCCGCTTCTTCCGCCGCCGGCCCGATGCAGTCTTCCGCAAAGGCAACCGGTTTTCCCAACAACTCTTCCAGATGCTTTGCTATCGGTTTCAGTGTATATTTGGGATTAGGCTCGCCCTTCGGACGGCCCAGATGGCTCATTAAAATTACAGCCGCCTCATGGTCAAGCAGATACTGAATGGTAGGCAGCGCGGCCACCATACGGTTATCATCCGTAATGTTGCCTTCAGCATCCTGAGGTACGTTAAAATCGACACGCACCAGAACCTTTTTGCCGGCAACATCCAAATCGGAAAGGATTTTTTTATCCAAAGAAATCATGCTCCTTTCAAAATCTGATTTCGTTTCAAGATTTAGAATTCACTAAATATAAATGCCTTCTACAATGTAAAAAACGCTTATTGACAAATTTACAATACGATTATCCTGAAAATGCAAACAAAGCCGACGCCCCGTAAAAAGAGGGCGTCGACTTGCCAATCAATTAATAACCCTTTTTGCCAACATAAACGGCAAGGTCAACCAGGCGGCAGGAATAACCCCATTCATTGTCATACCAGGCAACCACTTTGGCCAAACGTTTGCCGATCATCATGGTGGACTGGCCGTCAATGACGGAGGAAACCTCACAGCCGATGAAATCACTGGATACCAGCGGCAGATCCGTATAACCCAGGATGCCTTTCAGTTCGCCTTCTGCCGCTTCCTTTAACGCAGCATTGATTTCTTCCACGGTAGCGTCTTTTTCCAGGTTTACCGTCAGGTCGGTCAGGGATACATCCGGAGTCGGAACGCGAAGAGCAAAGCCGTTCAGTTTGCCTTTCAGTTCCGGCAGTACCAGAGCAACCGCCTTGGCAGCGCCGGTGGTGGTAGGAATGATAGACATGGCAGCTGCGCGGGCACGGCGCAGGTCTTTGTGGCTTACATCCAGAATCTTCTGGTCATTGGTATAGGAATGAACCGTTGTCATCAGACCGCTTTCAATCCCGAATTTTTCCAGCAATACTTTGGTAAAGGGTGCCAGGCAGTTCGTGGTGCAGGATGCATTGGAAATGATGTGGTGTTTTGCCGGATCGTACTTATCTTCATTTACACCCATAACAATGGTGATATCCTCATTTTTGCCGGGAGCGGAAATGATAACCTTTTTCGCGCCGTTATCAATATGAGCCTGAGCTTCTTTCGAATCTTTGAATTTACCGGTGCATTCCAGCACGATGTCCGCGCCATATTTGCCCCAGGGAATCTTGGTAACATCCGTTTCGCTGGTAACCGGAATCTTTTTTCCGTCAATTACAAGAAAACCGTCTTCCCATGCAACATCTTCCTTCATGGTCCCGTGAACAGAATCATATTTCAACAGATGCGCCATTATTTCGCCGACCGTCCGGTTGTTGATAGCTACAACTTCCACGTCAGGAAGGCTCAGAATCCTTCTCAACGCCAGACGACCAATACGACCAAAACCACTAATACCAACTTTTACCATACTAAACTCCTCCTTAAAAAAATAAATTAGACAGTAATTAATAACTTTACCGCACAGTAGATAGCACTGTGATAATTGCCGCTATAATGCTGTCTTTTCGTAATCCTAAATAAAAAGAAAATTACTCTTCGCTTAAGGATATTGTAACATAGCACCCTGCAAAAGTGAAGAGTAAATTTCGTGATTAACGTATCTCAAATTCAGCAAATTCTCAAAAAATGGATTTCGTTTCTACGTCTGCCCGATTTTAACGCATCCATGGAAAACACTCGTGTCTTAAAGCTAAATGACTGCCAAATCACTTAGCGATTTTGAACTGTTTCCGGATTCATATCATGATAGTGAAGTCTGTGATGGGCCGTTTTTTCCCAATCGGTTCCTTTTTTCCCATAATTGGCATAGGGATCGATGGACAATCCCCCACGGGGCAAAAACTTTCCCCAGACTTCTATATATTTAGGATCCAACAACCCGATCAGGTCTTTCATGATAATATTCACACAGTCCTCATGAAAATCTCCGTGATTGCGGAAACTGAACAAGTATAATTTCAGCGATTTGCTCTCAACCAGTTTCTGATCCGGAACATACGAAATGTAAATAGTCGCAAAATCCGGTTGTCCAGTCTTTGGGCAAAGACTGGTAAATTCCGGACAGTTGAATTTGACAAAATAATCGTTTTCCGGATGTTTGTTAGGGAAATACTCCAACACATCCGGAGCGTAATCATCCCTGTATTTTGTCTTGTTTCCCAATAAACTTACACCCTGTAAATCCTTCTCTGTTCTTCCTGCTGCCATCCTTTTCTCCCATTAAATATATGTAATAATTCCTGTTTCCTCTCCGAAGGAACTCTTGCTGTATTGGCTGGACTGCTATGGATTAGTTGAACTCTGTCATTTAATTTCTGCTTCGGTTAGTTCTGAAACATAGGTTTGCAACATCCGCTTTTTCCAACGCCCTGACCAGCAGCATACCTGTAAAACCGGAAATGAACTGCCCCACCAATAAGCTTGCAACCAAAACAACGTAAGGAATATGCAATAACCCGGACAACCAGACAGGAACTCCCAGACCCGGCAGTAACGTTACTGCAACAGCGACGATCCAGCACCCCAGACCGTAACGTCTTCCCATAGCAATGACACCGCTTGTCAGCACACCCATGAAAAAACCGCCAATTGCATCAACAGGGCCCAAGCCGCCCATCACAAGATTGCTGATAACATTGGCAATCCCAAAGGGAACAACCAAAAACGGAAAAATATACGATAAACCGTACAACGCTGTAGCAATACGAACCTGATATTGTCCAAACGCAAAGCTCTGAGTACAGAGCATCACAACCAGATACAAAGCGATGCAAATCGCGCTGATTGTCAATTTTTGTGTTTTCGTGTAGTCCTGATTCATTTCTTCTCCTTTTCCAAATGTTCTTTTGAACAGCATCAGGTCGCAACCATATATCAACAAAAACGCACAATCATACAGAATATGAAAAGACATGTTTATAATTGCTTAAAACAAAATAACCATGTCATAAAAAAACGCCTATAACTATAGGCGTAAATGTTAAAAGCATTAAGCGGAATTGTATCATACAGTCATATGAAAACAATCGCCGTTCACTGCGCCCGTAGTTTTATTTATAGACAGGATGGTCACGAACTGTCTGTTATGAAATTTGTATGCCTTCTTATTATACATAATTAAAACTGTTTTGTAAAGTACTTTTATTGATTATAACCGATTAGCATACAACCCAAAGTAAAAGCCCCCGCACGTGTAGTACGGGGGCTTCGTCTCTGACCGGCAACAATCTATCCTCCCAGGCCGCTTCCAGCCCAGTACTTTCGACGCGTGAG